>DASTVU010000263.1:0-19091 GCA_035758935.1 Pyrinomonadaceae bacterium
ATTTTCCTAAGGAAATTAGAACCTCGCCTCCCTCAAATGCGGTTTGTCCCGCAATTTGTCCCGCAATTTTTCTGGAGTCTGTGGCACGAGCCGTGAATACGCACCGGAGGCCACATGAAAAATTTGTCGAGCAGCATTCAACGAAGGAAGATCGACCGAACCTTCCATTCAAATCCTGGGGGTTGACTTCCGGGGCGGACTGCAAGGACAATGGGCTGCAGTTAGCCCAGGTTCCCAACCTCAGACTCGACGGCAGTTTAGACAGCTCTTACTAAAGATGAATCTACATATCCCCCCCTCATCGCGCATTGGTCGGATTGTGCTCGTGCTCGCTGCCGCCTGTTTGCTTGCAATTTTTGCGAGCGTGATTTTTGTCGGAGCACAAAACGCCGACAACAACCTTCCAACAGCAAACACAGCCGCACCGACCAGAGCCAGAGTCGCGGAAAGTTTCGGCAGGTTGCCGCTCAGCTTTGAGCTTAATAAAGGACAGATCGATAAACAGGTGAAGTTCCTGTCCCACGGACCGGGTTACGATCTGTTTCTGACCTCGACCGAAGCTGTCCTGCGAGTGCAAAAGCCGACCGCCCTGCAAGCGGAGAAATCCAAGGATCAAGACGTGCGCGAAGGGACGGTCCTGCGTTTGAAGGTGCTGGGCGCGAACGCAACGCCTCAAGTTGAAGGTCAGGAGGAATTGCCAGGCAAAATCCACTACTTTATCGGCAATGATCCCGCGAAGTGGCGGCGCAACATTCCGACTTACAGAAAGGCGTACTTCAAAGACATCTATCCGGGAATCGATGTCGTGTATTACGGCACCCAGCGAGAACTCGAATACGACTTCGTTATTGGCCCAGGCGCAAATCCAAAACTCATCAGATTCAGCGTCGAAGGCGCGGATAAAATCCGACTCGACAAGTCCGGAAAATTACTGCTCAGTTTGAAACACGGGGAAGTTTCACTGAACAAGCCGGTGATTTACCAGCTCGATGAAAATGGAAGTCGTCGCGAAGTTAAAGGCACGTATGTCGTCAACGGGAACGAAGTCAGGTTCAAGCTGGATCGCTTCGACTCCGGCAAAGCTCTGATCATCGATCCCGTCCTCTCATATTCAACCCTGCTAGGGTCCTCCAACAGCGATGGTGCTAACGGAATCGCCGTCGATTCCCAGGGAAGCGCATACGTCACAGGCACCGCGGAGTTTAGTGGTTTCCCGACCACGCCCGGCGCTTTCCAGACTACATCTCCCAGAGGCGGAGCATTCATTACGAAGCTCGATCCAACCGGGAGTTCACTGGTTTATTCGACTTACCTCAGCGGTGAGAACAACAGCACTCGCGGAAACGGCATTGCGGTGGACACAACTGGAAATGCTTACGTCACCGGAACCAGCGAGGGAAACAACTTTCCGTCAGTAAACCCTTTAAAGACAACCAGCACCTTTTTCACTACTTCCGACGCAGCCGCAAACTGGAATAACCTGAACAAGGGATTGGTGGGAGACGTACAATCTCTCGCTGTCGCTCCAACCGCACCCCACACAATTTACGCCCCGACAACGGACGGATTCTATCGGAGCACCGATGGTGGAGCGAACTGGTCCAAGACGCCTTCTCAGGGCAGTTCGCCGAGTTTTAATGGAGCGAATGGAATCGCTGTAGATCCCACCAACTCTGCGACCGTTTACGTCGCCTTTTTCAGCAACCTGATGAAGACGACCGATGGTGGTAATACATGGACTGGCGTAAATACGTCACCGGCCGGCTTCTTTAACATATTCACGATCGTGATCGATCCGGTAACGCCGTCGACGATGTATGTAGGCGCTGGTAACGGTGTGTTCAAGAGTACGGATAGTGGCGCCAACTGGATTGTTCAAAACAACTTTGGTGTGCCGGGCACTCCGATTGTTCGTACACTCGCAATCGATCCGACGACCCCGTTAACGATCTATGCCGGCACTAATGGCAACGGTCTATTCAAGTCGACAAATGGCGGCGCCGTTTGGACCGCAATGAATACTGGAATGACTGGTCCCGGTGCGTCGAACGTAGGCTCGATAGCGATCGATTCAGCCAATCCCCAAACGATTTACACCAGCACCAGTCTTCCAGGCACTATTTTTAAGAGTACAAACGGTGCAGCATCATGGGATCCACTTACGAACGGCGTACCCTCCGTTGGGATCAATGCGATAGTGGTGAATTCTTCGGGCGTTTTTGCCTCGGTTCCCGAAAACGGAGTTATCAAATCAACAAATGGCGGAGCGAACTGGACCAGCGCCAGTAATGGCCTTTGGAATTCAGTGGTTCGTTTCCTCGTGGCTCATCCTTCCAATACCTCGGTTCTATACGCTGCCACCAACTCGAGTTTTTCCGCCGACGCCTTTGTCACTAAATTGAACGCGTCGGGTTCCGGCTTATTGTTTTCAACTCTGCTTGGCGGAAATGGCGGCGACCTCGGCAACGGCATTGCACTCGATGCAAATGGAAACGTTGTCATAGTAGGTTCGACGGGCTCTCTTAATTTTCCGACTGTGAATGCCGTCCAGGGCTCACCTCCCTCGGATAGCCATAACGGGTTTGTGGCGAAGTTGAATCCGAGTGTGCCCTCGATTGTCTTTTCGACGTATCTAGGTGGCAGTAGCGCCGATATTGCGTTAGACGTCGCGATCGATAGCTCCAGTAATGTTTATGTAACAGGACTAACTAATTCCAGTGACTTTTTGACTGCGAACGCATTTCAACCAACATTTAGTGGGGGCTTCAACGGGGACGCCTTCGTAACTAAACTCACCCCTGGTGGCGCGCTGACTTACTCAACTTTTCTGGGTGGTAACGGAACAGATAACGGTCAAGCGATTGCTGCCGATAATTTTGGGAACGCTTACGTAACGGGCTTTACTGGTTCAACCAACTTTCCCACGAAGAATCCGATTCAACCAACCCTCGGCGGATCTTCTAACGCAGACGTTTTTGTAACGAAGCTGAGCAGCGACGGATCATCACTGGTGTACTCCACGTACCTTGGTGGAACCGCCAGCGATTTTGGTGAAGGCATCGCTATTGACTCCGCCAACAACGTCTATCTAACCGGATGGAGCCAGTCTATCGATTTTCCACTCGTCCAGGGCGCACTACGCACCAACAGCCCGATGTACAAGAGCGTCAACGGTGCGGCGAGTTGGGGCAACGACAATTACGGTTTTAGTGCGACCGGTGTTAGTGCGACCACGATCACAAGTATGGTGATCCATCCGACTGAACCCTCAACAGTTTACGCCGGCACAACGAGCGGCGTTTTCAAGACTACTAATGGCGGCCGAAACTGGACCGCAATGAACAACGGTCTCGCCAACCGCAACGTCCTTGCGATGGTTATCAATCCGTCGACGCCTGCTACGCTGTACGTAGCGATTGGTAGTGGTTTCCAAAGCGACACTGGTGTCTATAAGAGCACTGATGGCGGCGGAACCTGGATTCGACGCAGCACTGGAATCCTTCACACTGAGCTCGTTAGTCTCGCGATTGTTCCGTCGGCCCCAAACACGTTGTACTTGGGTGTGAGTCCGTGCTGTTCGGGGGGTGGTAGTCACATCTACAAGACCACGGATGGAGCAGATAATTGGGCGTTGATACCGAATGCGCTGCCGGTGTCTCCCGTGTCAATCGTTGTCGACCCGCTGAACCATTCGACACTTTATGTTGCAGACGCAACATCCCAGGGCGCGCTTTACAAAAGCACGAACTCCGGCGCTACATTTGACAAGTTTACATTGGCGCCGAATTCACCCGTGCGCTGGGTTGCTGTCAGTCCGCACACGGCGGGATTGGTGTATGCCACCCTTGACCAGGGATTATTTCGAAGTACTGATGGCGGGGCCAACTGGACTCAGTTACCCTCCAGATTCGGCAAAATCTATTTCGATCCCGTAAGCCCAACAACGGTCTATTTGTTGGCAGGTAGCTTCACAAACTCGAATGTTTTCAAGAGTACGGACAATGGACAAACATGGACCCTCATGAACAAAGGGCTGAATGGAGGTGTGCCGGCCGCGCTTGTTATCGATCCACAAAGACCTTCAAACTTATATCTCGGAGCACCATCCTCATTTGTTCAAGATGCGTTTGTGACTAAGATTAATTCAGCCGGTAACAGTCTGGTTTACTCGACTTTCATTGGCAGCCCGTTGCCCCAGACGACCCTCAGCACACCTAGTGCAGGTTCCGCAATCGCTGTTGACTCCTCGGGCAATGCTTACGTCACGGGTAGTACGTCAGCAGCTGGTTTCGCAGTCACTCCAAACTCATATCAACCTTTCCTGCGTGGCGCCAGCGACGCGTTCATTTCCAAACTGTCAAATTCGTACATCATCAGCGGCCGCGTGTTAAATAGCGGTGATGTGCCTCTCAGTGGAGCGGAGGTTGTGTTGGATGATGGCGGATCGTTGACCAGCGTATTGACTGAAAACGACGGCTCTTACCAGTTTTCACGATTGCGTGAAGGAGGCAATTACACAGTTAGTGCAAGCAAGCCTCACTTCACCATGACGCCAGCAAGCCAGACTTTCAACAATCTCAATAGCGACAAGGTTCAGGACTTTGCTGCCCTGCAAAGTGATTCGCCGTTCTACACAATCAGTGGACAGATAACAGAAAACGGCGCTGTTTTACCGGGCGTCAAAGTCACGCTAACCGGATCCCAGGTTGGACTCAGAACTACAGACAGCAGCGGTAATTATTCATTCGAGCTAATCGTCGGTGGCAACTACACCATGACTCCGTCGCTCCTTGGATTCAACTTTGCGCCGGCAAGCGCAACTTTCAACAGCCTCAGCGCAAGTCAAATCGCAAACTTCGCTGCCACGCGTCAGAATTTTGTGGTGACGAATACTAACAATCACGGCGCGGGTTCATTGCGTGAGGCGATTACCAACGCGAACGCCACGATCGGCACAGACACGATCACTTTTAACATTCCCGGTCCGGGGGTGAAGACAATTAACCCTTTGACTGCGTTGCCTGAGATTACGGATCAGGTAGTTATCGACGCGACTACACAGCCAGGCTATTCGGGTACACCACTGATTGAGATTGATGGCTCGATGGCCAACGCCTCTGACGGTCTCATGATCAAAGCCGGCGGTACCACGGTGCGTGGATTGTCTATCGGTCGCTTCGGTAGTAACGCGATAAATTTGAACGGGTGTGACGGCAATGTGATTCAGGGGAATTATCTTGGCGTCGCTGCGGATGGAACGACCGCTCGCCAAAATAATTGGGGCATTCAACTGACGAACTCCTCCAATAACCTGATCGGCGGAACCACCGCCGCAGCACGAAACGTTATCTCAGGAAATGGAAATAGTGCAATTGCCATCAACTCTGGCAACTCTAACGTGATTCAAGGAAACTTCATCGGAACTACAGCCACCGGAACAGCCGTCTTAACAGCGCCTTTCACCAGTTTCGGCGGCATCAGAATTCCCGAGCCAACATCTATAGACAATCTCATCGGAGGGAGCGCGCCGGGAGCGGGCAATGTCATATCCGGGATTAACGGCTTTGGAATCTCCACTAGTGGGACTGGTACCGTGATTCAAGGTAATCGGATCGGGACGGACCTAAACGGCGTAAACAAACTTCCTAACTCTGGCGGTGTTTTAGCGACTGGCTCGAACATCCTTGTCGGTGGTACCACTACCGAAGCCAGAAACGTCATCTCGGGTAACGGAGACGGCGTCACCATTCGCGGCCCCGGTAGTCGACTACAAGGTAATTACATCGGCACAGATATAACCGGAACACTCGCGTTAGGTAACACGGGTAGTGGTGTTGTTGCGGGTGACGGTGCGTTGATCGGCGGTACCACGCCCGCGATGAGAAACATCATTGCCGCAAACAGTTTCAATAACGTGTCTCTCGGCAGCTTTGGCGCCTCGGCGCCCGTCACCGTCCAGGGGAATTACATCGGCACGGATGTAACCGGCAGTCGCGCCCTCGGGACGACAAACATCGGCATTCTTATCGGCTCCAACAACAATTTGGTTGGTGGTGTCGTACCTGGTGCGCGCAACGTTATTTCAGGAAACATTCATGGCGTGCAACTCGGTTTTTCGTCTGTTGTTGGAAACGTCATTCAAGGCAATTTTATTGGATTGAACGCTGCGGGAACTGCGCCTCTCGGAAATACGGGGCAAGGTGTTTTTATTACTGGCGCTGTCAATAACATAATCGGCGGCACGCAGACTGGCGCCGGCAACAAGATTGCTTTCAACGGCGGCGCCGGTGTTGCCATCACCGGTTCCGGCCTGGGCAACGCAATCCGCGGCAATTCGATCTTTTCAAACACCGGGCTGGGTATTGACCTCGGTGGAAATGGTGTTACTCCCAACGACGATAGTGATTCGGATTCTGGTGTAAATAACCTTCAGAATTTTCCTGTGATAACGGGCGTGCTGTCGTCGAGTAACAGCACGACCATTCAGGGAACTCTGAAGTCTCTACCCGGCACCACATTCCAGATCGACTTCTATTCGAATGCGGCTGTGGATCCTTCGGGAAATGGAGAGGGAGCGGAGTTCTTCGGCACAGCCTCCGTCAACACGAATGGTACCGGCGATGCCACTATCAACGCCACGATCCCAACTGGTCTACCCCCCGGCCGCGTCATTACCGCAACAGCGACCGATCCCAACGGAAACACGTCGGAGTTTTCGGCTGCTGACGCGAGTGGCACGGCCGGTAGTGTGCAGTTTACTGCGACCTCAATGCAGGTAATCGAAGACGTCGGGACGTTATCCGTAACTGTCGTGCGTACCGGTGGCTCGACGGGTAGTGTGAGCGTTGACTATTCAACTGCCAACGGCACTGCGATCGCAGGTCAGGATTACACGTCTACATCAGGCACGTTGACGTTCAACGGCGGTGAGACAAGCAAGACGATTCAGATCCCGATTACAGACGACTCCACGACCGAGACCGATGAAACGTTCACGGTTTTGTTGCGCAACGACGCGAATCTCGAGGCCGTGGGAGCACCGAGTACTCTCGTAGTAACCTTGCAGGATCGCAACACAACTCCAGTGATATTCATTAACAACGTTGCTGTGCAGGAAGGCAACACCGGCAGTACCACCGAAGCATCGTTTATCATCAACCTTTCAGCCGCTACTGGGCGTGCAGTCAGCGTTAACTTTGCGACGACTAACCTGGGCGCGACCGGCGGTAACAAGTGTGGTACTCCGGGTGTTGATTACGAATCAGCGTCCGGCACTTTAACGTTTAGTCCCACTGTCACTGCGTTCGCGATTCCGATAAAGGTTTGCGGTGACAACAATGCGGAAGCGAATGAAAACTTCCGGATTGCTTTTTCGAATCCTATCGGCGCGGCGATCCAGGTAAATTCGGGGTTCGGCACAATCGTTGACGACGACCTGCTCGAGTTGTTGCTCGAGGAGTCTGGTCCGGTTCCTGGTCAGGCTGCGGCTGTTGACGCGTTGCTGGCAGTCAGGGATCCGTTCCGTGTTCAAGGTATTCCGGACTTTTGGCCGAACGTGGTGGATCGGAATACCCGCGTGGCGTTCTATGTTCGCAACCTGCAATTGAATCCTGGCGAGATGTCGTCGTCGGTGTTCGTCAGGTTTATAAACGGCTTTAGTGTGGTTGCGAGTGTGGCGGCCGAGGATGTGCGCCCGATTCCGAATTCGGAGTTTACGCAAGTGGTCGTACGACTACCGAATAATCTGCTACCGAATACGTACACGATCCAGATCCTGGCGCATTCGAGGTTGAGCAATACCGGCACAATCCGCATCATCCCGTAGGTTTTGGACGTTGTTCTTCGACACATCACTGTTTTAAAAACCGAAGTCTTACTTTCGTGGGACCACCATTTTGTTAATGCGTCGCAAGGAAGCGGACACGCGGATCCTAACCGGGGGCACCATTTTCCCTAAGGAAACATGGCAAGGTACAACGGTACGTTAACCGAGATGGGAAAGTGGGTCCGCCCTCACAAAATGTTGATGGCGGTGTTCGCGCTGTTCATATTTTCTGCTCTGGCGCTTGCGCAGCCGCCGGGCAACGTCGTGCTGTTCGACGACGACTGGCGCTTCCAGCGTGGCGGTGCGCAGGGGGCAGAGGCCACGGCCTTCGACGACTCGCGCTGGCGCCGCCTCGACTTGCCGCACGACTGGAGTATCGAAGACCAGGAAGGGAAGGCAACGCCCTTCGACCCTGCAGCAATCAGTCAGGTGAGCGGCGGCTTCACCGCGGGCGGCACGGGTTGGTATCGCAAGACCTTCGACATCATTCAAGGGCACACAGGTAAGCGAATCGTCATACAGTTCGACGGCATTTACATGAACGCGGCCGTGTGGCTCAACGGCCGATTCGTTGGCGAGCACCCTTACGGCTACACGAGCTTCTGGTTCGACTTGACAGACAAGATCAACTTCGGTGGCCGGAACGTGCTCGCCGTCAAAGTGCGGAACGAGGGCGAGAACAGCCGTTGGTATTCCGGTTCCGGAATCTACCGTCACGTCTGGCTGAAGACGCTCGACCCGGTCCACGTCGCGCAGTGGGGAACGTACATCACGACGCCCGAGGTCAGTGCGTCGTCGGCCAAAGCCAGATTGAAGACGAATGTGCAGAACGAATCGGACGTCGCCACGCGCGTACGGCTTGTGACGCGCATCCTCGATTCCGCGGGCGCGGAGGTGGCGCGAGTTGAGGATGAGAAGCAAGTCGAAGCGAGAGGCTCTTACGAGTTTGAGCAGAACGCGGCGCTCAAGTCGCCCGCGCTCTGGTCGCCCGACAGCCCCGCGCTCTACACGGCCGTCGCTGAAGTCTACCGCAAAGGGCAGTTGACCGACCGCGTCGAGACGAAGTTCGGCGTGCGCTCCATCTCCTTTGACGTGGCGCACGGATTCCGCCTGAACGGCCAGGTGGTCAAGCTCAAGGGCGGCTGTCTGCATCACGACAACGGTCCGCTCGGCGCGCGCGCCTATGACCGCGCGGAGGAGCGGCGCGTCGAGCTACTCAAAGCCGCCGGCTATAACGCCCTGCGGATGTCGCACAACCCACCATCGCCGGCGTTTCTCGACGCCTGCGACCGCCTCGGCATGCTCGTCATCGACGAAGCCTTCGACATGTGGGGCGAGGGGAAGAATCCGAACGACTACCACCTCTTCTTCGACGAGTGGTGGCAGCGCGACATTCGCAGCATGATCGAGCGCGACCGCAACCACCCTTCAATCATCATGTGGAGCACCGGGAACGAAATCCCCAACCGCCATCGATCCGACGTCGTCAAGGTTTCGCAGGAGCTTGCTGACTACGTGCGAAGGCTGGAACCGACGCGCCCCGTCACGTCGGCCGTCAACGACCTCCGCGAGGACAAAGACCCATACTTCGCCACGCTCGACATCGCCGGCTACAACTACGCGGCCGGCGGCGACCACCTGAAGAAGAGTCTGTATGAGCTAGACCACGCGCGGGTGCCCGGACGGATCATGTACGGCTCGGAGTCGTACCCGCTCGAAGCGTTCGACGCGTGGATGAACGTCCTGGATCACAGCTACGTCATCGGCGACTTCGTCTGGACGGCCTTCGACTACATTGGTGAGGCGAGCATCGGCTGGCGCGGCTACTGGCAGGAATCGAACTTCTACCCGTGGAACCTCGCCTACTGCGGCGACATAGACATCTGCGGATGGAAGCGCCCGCAGTCCTACTACCGCGACGCGCTCTGGAAGGACGACCAGCTCTCGCTCTTCGTCACCGCGCCGCGCCCTTCGTTTGAACCGAACCCGAACCGGCAGCCGTGGTCCAAGTGGCACTGGCACGACGTCGTATCCGACTGGAACTGGAAGGGTGACGAAGGCAAGCCGTTGGAGGTGAACGTCTACTCTTCGTGCGAGGAGGTCGAACTGTTCCTCAACGGGAAATCTCTGGGTCGGAAGCCGACGAACCGCTCGACGGAGTTCGCCGCCATGTGGCGCGTGCCTTATCAACCGGGCGCGCTCAGGGCCCTCGGCTACCGAGGCGGGCGCGAGGTGAACAAGGCCGAGCTGCGTACGGCCGCGGTGCCCGCGCGGCTAAAGCTCTCGGCCGATCGGACGCGCCTCAGGGCGGATGGGCAGGATCTGAGCTACGTCACCGTTGAGTTGGTTGACGCGCGCGGCGTGCGCCACCCGAAGGCAGAGAACCTCGTGAGCTTCGCGCTCGAAGGGGCTGGCACCGTCGTCGCCGTCGGCAACGCCAGCCCCGTCAGCACCGAAAGCTACCAGCGACCGCAGCGGAAAGCCTGGCAGGGGAAGGCGCTGGTCGTCGTCAAGGCGGCCAGACGACCCGGCCGGATAACCCTCCGCGTGACAGCGCAAGGCCTGCCGCCCGCGTCGATCATGATCGACGTCGGCGGACAGTAGTGAAATGATGTATCTCCTCACCGAAAACGAAGAAAGTATTCCAAATTGGCCGGCCGCATCCAGATACTTCTTGCCGCATGCCAGAGAAACTTGCCCATGCGTCCGTAGTGTAAATACGATCCTGCCATCACTCGATGAAAGTTTCCGTACGCTCGACGTCGCAGCTTCAGGATTTCAGGATCATCGGTCGTGAAAGCTTTTTCGTAGAACATCAGCATCCCGCGCTCCATGTTCTCAACGCTGTGATGAGCGGCGGCGTTGTGACTACGATAATTAATCAGAGGTTCGGCAACAAATCCGATCTTGAATAATCGAGCTACGCGATAACAAAAATCCCAATCCTCACTAACCTTCATGCGCGTATCAAATCCGCCAACGCGATCGAACGCCTTACGACTAACTATAACAGCGCCGGGTGCGACGATAAGCGGGCCTTCCCACAAAAGCAGATTATCAGCCACGTGGTCTTCGCCGCCCTCCATATACAGACTAATCGTTTCTCCAGTCTCGTCGTCGAACTCACGCATTGCGCAATGGACCAGGCCGATCTCCTCGTCACTCTCGAACCTCGCAACTTGTTTTTCAAGATTTGATGGTTCCAGGGTGTCGTCTGCATCCAGGAAGGCGATTAGCTCGCTGGTTGATTCACTGACGCCGAGATTGCGTGCCGCACAAACACCCGCGTTGTCCTGACGGATGTATCTCACTGCCTTGCCGAATGCCGCGACGACTGCGGCCGTTTCATCTGTCGAGCCGTCGTCCACGACGATGATCTCGGATGGTGAACGCGTCTGATCAAGCACACTGCTGATCGCCTCTTTGATGAACCGTCCGTAGTTGTAAGTGGGAATAACGACGGAGACTGACTTCGGCATTTCGTCTAGAACCGGTCTAATTTTTCTTTATTAAAAAGCCTGCGATATGTCTCGTAAATAAAGCTGAGCATTCGCTCGTCGTTTGGATAATCCCAGTACCACTTTGGCGGCAAGCGCATTATCCGTTCAAGCTCGTCTCTACCAATACTCAGCTTCTTGGCGATGTAGTTCTTCGCCTCGTCAATTTCTTCCGGATCGTAGGAGATGGACCGCAGTTGTTCGATCGCCCGGCAACGAGTGATCTCGCCGACACAGATCTGGGTTGATAAAGTAGCCCGACGATAATCGATCTTGAACTTCTCGTAGAGATAGTAGGATTGGATAAACTTGGTGTACGTCGATTCATGATGTTTTCCACCGTACGGTCTCCATTCGAGCTTTTCGCGCAACAACCGTACCGCCTCATCTCTATTAAAAGGCACGAAATTTAACGGATAGATCATCCGCATACCTTTGACGATCTTGTAAAAGATTTCCTTTTTGTAACCGAACGTGGGAAAGCTCTTCAAAGGTCGAGTGCCGAACGTATTGTGAATGTGATTGAAGTACTTTAGATCTTTGACATCGTAATGCCAGGCCCTGGGTAGTATCCCTTCCGTGGCTAAATTTCCGCCGCTGAGTATGTACTTGATCCCATGCTTTGCGGCGACCGCATGTAATGCGGCTGGTATTGCGACATCAGTGGGTGTTTCAGCTTCCGGCACTGATGCTTTCAAGAACGAGAGTTGCAGGTCTTTGAACTCTTCCCAATCGAGAACGTAGCTTTCGTAGTCTATGCCCAGTTTGCGCGTGACATTCTTTATGTTGACCACGGCCTTGTCGGAATTCCAGCCGTTGTCCATATGAACGGCCAGGGGCCGAAGTCCGCGTTGTGTAATGATGTAGGCGAGATAACTGCTGTCGATACCACCGCTCACGCCTAAAATACAGTCGTACTTCCTGCGCCTACCCTGGCGCTGTATGTTCTCGAAAATTTTATTGAGGGCGGCGTCGCTTTCCTTGCCGCGATAGTTGTGCCTCATCCTCTTTTCGAGGAATTCGGTGCAATGGCAACAATGACCGTTCTCGTCGAAAGTTATCAACGGGTCGGTAGTGTCCATCACACACCGGCTGCACTCTTGATAACTTTTCACTCGCGAAGAATTGTTCACTGGCTGCTGATCCTGGGCTGGCGGGATGAAAGGCACTATTCGAAAGAGAGGTCTCCTTTTTCCGGATAGTTGATCAGCACCCCTCTTCGTTTGTCCTGGTAAACAAAGAGGCTTCCGGCCGCAAGCCCATTCACAAAACTGTTCCGATAGGCGTCCACTAGATCTTCAATTCGTCCGGCACCACCCAACGCAACCACAGGAATGCTGACCGCCTGCGAGATCGACCTGATTAAATTGATATCGTAGCCTTGCATAGTGCCGTCTCTTTCAATCGACTGAACTATCATCTCGCCGGCGCCTTTATCTTCCATCAGCTTGGCAAACTCCAAAGGCGAGAAGCGAGTGGCGCGGCTCCCTCCATGAATCCATGTTCGCTCGACGCCGAAGAAAGTTCTTTTTATGTCGACACAGACAACGATCGTCGATGATCCGAACTCATCTGACGCCGTTTTCACAAAGTCCGGATCACGACCTGCACTCGTGTTCAACACTACCTTTTCCGCGCCGGCCGCGATGAGCGCTTTTATGTCCTCCAGCTTCTTTATTCCCCCACCCACGCAGAATGGCATCTGGCACTCTTCCCCGATGGCCTTTACAAAGTCGAGCGAGATCAGTTGGTTCGTTCTTGATGCTGTAATGTCCAGAAATACCAGTTCATCGGCGTCCAGGTTATTGAAGATCCTCACAGCGTTGATAGGATCACCGATATATTTGTAATTCTTGAACTGGACCGACTTTACAATGGCAAGATCTTTCAGCAGGAGAACCGGAATTATCCTTGGACGAAACATTACATATCGATAAAGTTCTTCAAGACTTGCACGCCGGCATGGCGACTTTTTTCAGGATGATATTGAACGCCGAATATATTGTTCCGCTCGATTGCAGATGGGAATGCAATACCGTACTCAGTTTCATTCAGTAGGTCTGACTGATCGTTAATGGCGAGATGATACGAATGAGCGAAATAGAATTCAGCGTGATCTTCCACGTCTTTCATCAGGGGGCTAGTCTTTGTGATCTGTATTCTGTTCCAACCCATGTGAGGAACTTTATGCCTGGCTGACGCCCCGTTTTTAAAGCGAACAGCGTCCGCATCAAGCCATTGAAGTCCCCACGTATCACCTTCTTCACTCGTTATCGCCATCAATTCCATTCCGAGACAAATTCCCAGAACCGGTTTTCGTTTGATAAGTACGGCTTCATTAAGAGCGTCCAACAAGTCGAGTTCTTTCAAGTTAGCCATCGCGGTCGCGAAATGACCGACCCCTGGAAGAATGATTTTATCTGCCGCCGAAATATCTTGGGGCCGAGCAGAAATAATGGACCGGCCACCAATTCGATCAATGGTTTTCTTGATCGAATTCAGGTTTCCCGTACGGTAATCGACGATAACGATTCTGGCGGACGAACTGGTCTTAAGATACAAATTGAAAACCCTGCCTGTCGTGGGTTCACCAGCTCGGCGAAATGTTTGCGAATCCCTGCTCGGATATTTCGTCGCCTGGGTGCTAGTGAAGCTAATTGATTGGCTTACATTGTACCCGCAAGTCATGGCTTTCGGAAACCCAAGCGTCGGTTTCCTTGGCAGGGTTGCAGAGCGCGTAAGCCGTAAAGCTTTAACGAAAAGCGGGTGTGTCAGTGGGCAAACGGAGCAATGCTTTGAAGTCGGTCACTTTTGCGAGCGGGCCTTTCTTCCGGCGCGGCGCAGGTCTTCCGCGAATTGCTGGAGTTTCATTAACTGCTGAAAGCGTTGGTCCACCGTGAGGCGCAGGTTCTCTCTAATCAATGTGACATCGATGTGCTTCTTGTACGCCTCAATGACGGGATCGAAATCGGGGCTGGGCTTGACCTTCGTTTGGGTCGTTCATCGTTCGCATTATACCGCAGCCTGCTCAAGGACCATGATGCGGTGCCACAGCGCTGATCCCGTCTAGGCTGAAACACGCATCATCAGGAAATCCCCTATCCCTCAAGATTCCATATTTCTGGATTTTCTCGAAGCCTTTGGATTACTTCCGTTTACGAAATTTTGACAACGCACGAGAAAATGCCTACGAACGTCTATTTTATTCGAAAAATCGCCGTGTTGTTTTGATGCGAGCATCAGGGAATAGCAGTTGCGAACTGGAAATCCGTCTCCCCCCGAGAACTTCACATTACGGAGAATTCTGATGAAAAACCTAGGATTGCACCGATTTTTATGGGTGTTTCTTTTCGCGGTGAGCTGCGCTTTTTCAGCGCATGGCCAGGCGACCACTGGTGGCGTCCGCGGAGTCGTTACTGATCAAAACGGAGCGGTAGTCTCCGGCGCAAAAGTAACCCTCACCAGAAAATCAACCGGCGGAACTCAGACAGCCCAAACAAACACTTCGGGACAGTTTGAGTTTACTAATTTACAGCCGGGCGACGATTACGGTGTTTCAGTTGAAGCATCGAATTTCAAAATTGTGTCACTCACCGATGTCAGGGTGAGCACCAATCAAACCACCGACCTGCCCGTCGAGCTTTCCCCAGGCCAGGTAACTGAAACTGTTACCGTAACCGCCGGTGGTGTGGAGTTGGTTGACACCACTTCAGCAAACTTGTCGAAAGCCTTCAGCAGCCGACAGGTAGTAGAGCTTGCTCAAACTACTGCCGGTCCGGCGGGAAGTCCTGCCGGCGTGAACAATCTCGCGCTGCTTGCTCCGGGTGTTACTAGTTCTGGCGGCGTTGGCGTAGGTACAGGAGGCTCGGTAGGTGGACAGCGCCCGCGCAATAATAACTTCGTGGTTGACGGCGTTGATAACAATGATAAGTCTGTAACCGGTCCACAGTCATACATCTCTCCGGAAGAAGTAGGAGAGTTTACTTTGCTGCAAAATCAATTCTCGGCGGAATTTGCTCGCTCAAACGGCGGCAATTTTCTTACCGTAACGAAGAGCGGCACCAATGACTTCCACGGCACGGCTTACGGCTTCTTCCGCAACCGCTACTTGAATGCGCTTGATACTATTCAGAAGAATGCCGGTATCACCAGAGATAAATCCGACGGCGAGCTGTTTATGCCGCGTACCGACTACTTCCGAGGCGGTTTCAACATCGGTGGGCCGTTCCCAATCTTTCAATTCGGCGAGGGTATGCCGCCGGCATTTAAACTTGGCAAGGACAAACTGTTCTTCTTTACGTCCTACGAGAGAATCCAAACCGGAAGCGCGGCTGGTGCCGGAGGTCTTGTCACCCCGACGGCGGCCGGCTTTGCGACATTAGGCACAATTCCCGGATTGTCGGCAAATAACCTCGGTGTCTTTAGAAGCTTCGTCCCGGTGGCTCCCGTTAACAATCAGGGAACAATCGAAGTGCTTGGCCGCGATATAGCTGTGGGAGACGTTTCGATTTTAGCTCCGAACTTCTTCAAACAGAATCACGCGGTGATCAACCTCGATTACTTGCAGAGTCAAAATACGCAGCATCACGTCCGTTTCACGTTTACAAACGGAGCGGATATCGACAACGCCGCAAATCTCCCACAGTTCTTCGTCGCCTTGCCAAGCAAGCAGCGACTCTTTTCGTACACACTGATTCACAATTTCTCCGAGAGAGTGATCAATGAGACCCGCGGTGCTTTTCGGCGTTCGTCTGCAAACTTCCCGGTTCCAAACATCACTTTTCCGGGACTCACCGTCTTTCCAAACATTATTCTCGACGACCTGGGTCTCAACATTGGTCCCGATCCGAATGCACCACAATTCGGAATCGAGAATAACTATCAGATCGTCAATAACCTGACCTGGTTGCGAGGCACCCACACACTCAAGTTCGGCGGCGACCTCCGCTGGATCATTTCTCCACAGAGCTTTTCGCAACGTGTTCGTGGTGATTATGAATATCTGACGACGGAGACATTCCTGTTAGACCTATCACCAGATGCGTTTGGTGAGCGCAATGCAGGCAACAACATCTATTACGGAAACCAAAAGGTGCTGTACGCATTTGCTCAAGACGACTGGCGCATTCGTCCAAACTTTACGTTGAATCTCGGCCTCAGCTATTCCTATCAGCAAGTGCCGCTAGGTGCGAGAACGAGTCAGGTTCTGAATTCCATCTCAACCGTTCCGGGCGTGCTGGAATTCCGCGAACCCAAGGCGCAAACGAAAAACTTTGCTCCAAAGATAGGCTTTGCATGGTCGCCGGACTACAGCAGCGGATTGCTGGGCCGTATCTTTGGCTCGGGTGGAAAGAGCTCGCTGCGCGCTGGATTTTCGATGGGTTACGATTACATTTTCGATAATCTGTACATCCTGTCCAATCCTCCGCAACTGCAGCAGACCAATAGCGTTGATACGAGTGAGCCATCAACGCCTAACTTCCTGGCAAGTGGTGGTCTTCCGGACACACCAGTGTTCATAACCGATCCGGTTGTTGCTCGACAGAACACCGCATCCTTTATTACAGATCAGGAAGTACCTTACTCGATAACCTGGACCGGCAGCTTCCAACGACAGTTTGGCAATGACTGGTCAACTGAACTGCGCTATGTCGGTACTCGTGGCGTCCACCTGATAACGCAGAACCGACTTAATAGACAGGCGAAAGTGGCGCCTGAAGACGGCCGTCGTGGTCTGCCGACGTTTTTATCTGCACCATCTCAGGCGACGCTCGACGCCCTGGCACTGGATTTAAATCAGATCAACGCGCGCTCGAGCTTCGTGCCTCGATTTGCGAATGCTGGTTTTGATGGCGCCTCTGTGGTTGCGTTTCTTTCGAACGGGAATTCATCGTATCACGGTGCTTCCGCTCAGCTTACCAAACGCTTTTCGCGTGGTTTCCAAATGACCAGTGCGTACACCTGGAGTCACCTAATCGACGACACAACAGCAGAAGTGTTTTCCACTGTACTGTCGCCACGACGCGTAGAGGATTTTCAGAACTTACGCAGAGAACGGGCTGATTCAGCGCTCGATCACCGGCACCGATTTGTGACTTCGTGGATTTATGAGGTGCCGTGGTTTTCGAAGAGTACCGGTCTGACGAAGACCCTTCTGGGCGGCATTAACCTCGCCGGTACTTATACCTATGAACTGGGCGAGCGGATCACAATACGCAGCGGCAACGATGCGAATCTGAACGGCGACAATGCCGGCGATCGCGCGATCCTCAATCCAAGTGGAACCGAGGGCGTTGGCAGTTCGGTGACGGCACTATGCCGCTTCACCAGCAGTTGCACTGCACCCGGAGCAGGACCGGTTGTTGCCTATCTCGCAAACAATCCGAATGCTCGTTACATTCAAACTGGCGCGGGCGCGGAATCCACCATTGGACGGAATACGTTCTTGTTGGATCCGATTAACAACTTCGATTTTTCGATCTTCAAGAACTTCCGAATCGGAGAAACGAAGTACTTCCAAATTCGCGCTGACTTCTTCAACGCGTTCAATCATCCGCAGTATGTACCGGGCTCAGTCAATAGTGTGGATCCGGTGGGTACCACGGGTTTGACAACTCTGAATCAGGTAACACCACTCACGCCGGATTTTCTCAATCCATCTACGGTATTGAGCAGCAATCCTCGCGTGATTCAACTTGCGGCGCGGTTTAATTTCTAAGCGCCATTTCAAGACAACTTCACTTGTCAGGGTGGCGAAGAAATCTTCGCCACCTTTTTTCTTTGGCAAATACATCGCTTAGGAGGATAATCCCCGTTCGAAGGAGCCCCACCTATGTCATGTCGAATAAAATTCCAGTTGATGCTAACTGCTCTGATCCTGGCAGCTTCTTTTAGCTCTGTTCAGGGCCAACGTGCCCGCAACCGAGATCAGGCGCGCCGCATTGAGCGTGCTGAGATGGAAAGGCTTCTGCTCTGGGCCGTACCGAAAGATGAATCTGAATCCGTGCGAGTGAATCGTTTCAAAAAGATCAAAGACGACTTCAGAGACTTGCAAGCATTGCATAACAAGATGATGGCGGACGCCTGGTTGAAAGACTCGCTTGATTATTCTTCGATCGCGGACATGGTTTCCAAAATTCGAGGCAAAGCTAATGATCTCAAAGAAGGACTGTCTTTGCCCGCTTCTGAAAGTTCTCTGGCAGATTTCAAGGCGCCGGCAGTCGCTTCAGTTCGACAGTTTCGTGAGGAACTTTTGCTGCTTGATAAGAAGCTAATGGCCTTCGTCAACAATCCTGTTTTTCAAGCAGCTAATACTGTGGACGTCAACCTGGCGAGACAGGCGAGCGCCGATCTCGAACAAGTACTCTTCTTAACCGTCGATCTCAAACAGAACGCGCAAAAGCTTCGCAAGACCAGTCAGTAACCACAGATTACACAGATTCTTAAATTCAAGCTTGACACCCTTTTGGCGGCCGTGATACCTGAGTGGCACTTTGGTCCGTTACCCACTCATTCTGCTCCTGCTATTAACTGCCTCGAGTATGAGTGTTTCCGAAAACACTCGTGAGGGGTTTTCACTCGCTAACACTGACAGGCTCAAACCTCTTCAGGCTCGTTTGGTTCAGACCATTCGTCCTGAAAACTGCCGTCGCGAACATCGCATCTTTACCGAGAAGCCACACATGGCGGGCTCGGTTCGCAATTACGAACTCGCGCAGCATGTTGCGAAGCAATGGAAAGAGTACGGACTGGAGGACGTGGAACTCATC
>DASTVU010000264.1:0-8557 GCA_035758935.1 Pyrinomonadaceae bacterium
CCTGGAACAAAACTTAAGGGCACCACGCAGGACGAGCAACTGCTCGAGAGTCCCCGGCCAGACGAGTTTAAGCATACTGATCCGTGGCGCGTGTTCCGAATCATGGGTGAGTTTGTCGAAGGCTTCGATGAACTGGCCACCCTGAGTCGCGGCATCGCGATCTTCGGCTCGGCCCGCACGAGACCTGACGATCCTGAATATAAAGCCGCACAGGAAACGGGTGCACTGCTCGCAGCCCAGGGATTTGCCGTCATCACTGGTGGTGGACCAGGCATCATGGAAGCCGCAAACCGCGGCGCCTTTGAAGCGGGTGGGCTGTCAATTGGCTGCAACATCGAACTGCCTTTCGAACAAAGACCAAATGCTTATCAAACGCTGAGCCTCACGTTCAAATACTTCTTCGTTCGCAAGATGATGTTTGTTAAGTACAGTCTTGCGTTCGTGATCTTTCCCGGCGGGTTTGGCACCTTTGACGAATTGTTCGAAGCCCTCACACTGATCCAGACAAAGAAGATCCGCAACTTCCCGATCGTGTTGTTTGGGAAACAATACTGGAGTGGAATGCTGGCGTGGCTGCGCGAAGAAGTCTTACGCGGCGGGAAGATTGCCGAAAACGACCTGAATTTGTTTTATGTGACAGACTCGCCTGCTGAGGTCGTAGAAATCGTGACGCGGAGTCAGAGTACAATCGCCGAACTGGACAACGCCATCTCCGACGAAATTAGGGTCTAGTTGAAGCCGCAGATAACCACTCGAGATAGGGCGCCGACCCCGCCACAACCTGAACCGCAATTATTTCAGGAGTGTCGTAACTGTGCAGAGCGCGAACTTCCCTTTCGAGCTCTTCAAACTTTGATCTGGTAGTTTTGGCGAGTAATAAGATTTCCGGCGCGCGCTCGATCTTTCCCTGCCAGCGATAAACCGATTCCATCTCCGGCAAGATCTGAACGCACGCAGCGAGGTGTGCACCAACCAGCATGTCCGCGAGTCGCGCCGCCTCTTCACCGTTGCTCGCAGTCATGAAGACGATAATCGCATTAGAAGCATCGTCAGACATCACAAACTACTCTTCTTCGTCTTTTGCCTCTTCGTCTTCGTCGACCGATCCACCAGTGAGCGGGGAGGTATCGCCGCCGAAGAAAGCTCTGTAAATCTCGGCCGCCCGGTCTGCGTCGCGTTCGTCCACCAGAATCAATGCTCCCTCAGAGGTCGCGGACAGCAGGGGCGAAAAGGCATCGTTACCGCCCGCTTTCACGACCGAGCGAATTCCATTTTGCCTGAGAATGTCATTGACCATTTCGGCTTCCGCAGGCGAACCGAGTTTATGCAGCGGAACGAAGCTCGCCTCGCTGAGATCGTGAAAGCTGTTCTCGGGAGTCAATTTCTCAACGAGAGCAGTTTCATCATCAGGGCATTGAGTGATGCCCGGTTCGTATTCAGCCTCGCAGACAGGACAGAACATTTGATCTCCTTGTTCTTTGTTCTTAGTGCTTAGTACTTTGCCAAAACCAGGCACAAAGTACAAAGTACGAAGTTCACTTCACTTCAAACGGAATCTCGTCGAAGTGAGTCATCCGTTTGAATGCACGAAAACGATCGTTGATCTCCGCATGTGTAAGACGTTTGATACGCTCTGTGCCAAACTCCTCCACATTAAACGAAGCCATCACCGATCCAAAAATCATTGCGCGTCTCATCGCGCTTTCATCGAGGTTTTCCTGACTCGCCAGGTAACCCATGAAACCACCCGCAAACGTGTCGCCCGCTCCCGTTGGATCAAACACTGACTCCAGCGGGTACGCAGGGATTGCGAAATAGCTGTCCCGCGTAAACAGCGCCGCGCCATACTCGCCACGCTTGATAATGAGCGCCCTTGGCCCCCACGTCAAAATCTCACGCGCAGCCTTGATGAGATTCGGGATGTTTGTAAGCTGCCGCGCTTCAGCATCGTTGATAATGACAACATCGACGCCTTTGATTGTGCGGACCAACGAATCGCGTGTGTGCTCGATCCAGAGATTCATCGTATCGAGCGCCACCAGCTCTGCATCGGGCATCTGCTCTCGCACACCGCGCTGCAAGTCCGGCTGAATATTGCCGAGAAACAGCAGTCGTGAACGTTTCGATTCGTCAGATACCTTCGGTTGAAAGTCAGCGAAGACGTTCAGATCCGTGTACATGGTTTGGGCGACGTTCAAATCGTACTCGTAACGACCGCCCCAACGAAACGTCTTGCCGTCTTCTATTCTTTCGACGTCGCGAGTGTTGATGCCGCGACTCTCAAAAACTTCCTGCTCTGTAAAGTCACCGCCTACGACAGCAACGATACCCACTGTGGTAAAAAAGCTGGCTGAGATCGAAAAGTGCGAAGCAGAGCCACCAAGCATCTTGTCGCATTTACCAAATGGAGTTTCGACCTCGTCATAAGCAACCGATCCGACAACTAAAAGGGACATGTGTGTTTTTGTTCTTTGAGTTTGATCTTCGAGCTTTGTGTTTACTGCTGTTTTGGCGCCTCGAGCAGACGCAATTCTTCTCGTGCCTGTTTTGCGAAGGGACCTTCGGGGTAGTCTTTGATCAGCTTATTCAAGTAATCAACGCCCATCTCGCGAAATTGCTGCAAAGTGAGAGTCTTCTTCTCGCCGCCATCAAAACTGACGTAGAGCTCCGGTCTCTGCTTTCCTTTGTTCTGCGAAAGCCAGAGGCTGCTTTGACCCGCCATCAACAAGACTTCTTCGATCTTGGCGAAGTTCGGGTTCCCCGCGATGATCTCTTCACAACGTTTGAGAGCCGCAACGTAAGCTTTCTTCAGTTTGAAATAGTTTCTGGCGACTTCGAGATTGTGAAGCGAATCTCGCTCGAGGTCCGGGTCGCGAATTGTTGCCGGATCCGGTTTTCCCTGCCCAAACGCCGCCGGAGCTACCGCAAACATGAAAAGAAAAACGAACAACAGTAAAAACTTATTTCTCATAACTAACCTCATATCACAACTGGGATAGGCCTATTTGTCCTATAGGACCTATTTAAGTCTGGTACTTTTTGATGATCGCCTCAAGCTTCTTTGTTGTCGCCTCGGGCCAGAGATTTGGCGCCGTGAAGATCGCATGTTGCAATGCCGAACCGCATTTACAACTGCGATCGCTATCCTTCATCACCTTGAGCGCCTCACGTAAAATCATCTGCGCGTTGCGCACGTTCTTGTTCAAATACTCAACGACAGTCTCAATACTCACCGCATCGTGACCCGGATGCCAGCAATCATAATCAGTAACGAGTGCCAGCGTCGCGTAGCAGATCTCCGCTTCGCGCGCGAGCTTCGCTTCCTGAAGGTTCGTCATGCCGATGATGTCCATTCCCCAGGAGCGATAGACATTCGACTCGGCCAGCGTTGAGAATGCCGGTCCTTCCATACAAAGGTACGTGCCACCTCGATGAGCTTTCACATCAGCAACTGTACACGACTGCTCCAGCACATCGCCGAGACGTCCACAAACCGGATGCGCAAAAGAAATGTGCGCGACAATCCCTTCCCCAAAGAACGTAGATTCTTTCACTCGCCCTCGCGTGCGATCAAAAAACTGATCGGGAATCACCATATCGAGCGGCGCGTATTTCTCCTGTAAAGAACCAACTGCAGACGCCGAAAGAATACTCTCGACACCAAGCAGCTTCATCGCATAGATGTTCGCGCGGAATGGAACTTCAGTCGGAGTCAAACGATGACCACGTCCATGCCGCGGCAGAAAAGCAACACGTTCGCCTTCGAGAGTACCAACGATGAATGAATCGGACGGTGGTCCAAACGGTGTATCAACTTTAACTTCTTCGATCGCCGTCAATTCGGGCATCTGGTAGAGACCGCTGCCACCAATAATCCCGAGACGAACGCCTGCTGTACTCATGAAAGCTCTTAGTCCTCTCCGCGATACGGAACAGGACTGAACTCCTTTTCTCCCTGCTGTAACCGGCACAGCGGTTCATCAGGATCGTGGTAGAACATGCAGATCCAGTTTTCGCGCGCCGCCTGAGGCAGGATTCTCTTCTTCGCTTCGAGAGTCTCGACGGGATAGAGATCGTAACCCATGATCCAAGGCAGACGAACGTGCGCACGCGTCGGAACAAGGTCTGCGAACCCAAACATCGTGTTCCCGTTTCGCTGTAGACGCCAGCACTGCATCGACCGGTTGTGACCGGCGATCGTCTCCATTTTCAAACCCGGCACCACCTCGTAATCGGCGTCTCTTGGTTCAAGCTGACCTGATTCGACCAGTGGTCTCCAGTTCTCCGGTAAATAGCTCGCGCGATCGCGTTCAGTTGGATGATCTGCGTGGTCCAACTCCGCGCGGGAGACGAAGTAACGAGCATTCGGGAAAGTCGGTACCGGAATGCCTTCAGCGTTTAGACTGGTATTGCCACCGGCGTGATCGAAGTGCAAATGAGTGTTGACTACGATCGTGATCTCATCAGCAGAGACGCCGGCGCGCGTCTTTAGTGTCTCGGTAAGTGGCCGGGCGCGGTCGATGCCGTACATCGACTGTTGCTTCGTAGACCACTTATCGCCAATTCCGGTTTCAATCAGGATCTTTTCCGAGCCTGTATCGATGAAAACGCAGTTCATGTTCATACGAATGCGGTTTTCATCGTCGGGCGGACACTCCTTCGCCCAGAGCTTTCGCGGGACCACTCCGAACATTGCTCCACCGTCAAGACGGAATTCGGTGTCCTGAATGATCTCGACCCGATAATCGCCTAACTGCATTGAACAAAAAACCAAGCCACGGATGAACACTGATTTATTACGGATTAATCAGTATTCATCCGTGTAGATCTGTGGGCTACTTCTGCTTCGGCTTTGCAGGCTTCGCGGGTGACGGAGCTGGCGCGGCTTGTTGTTCCGGTTGCGGCGGCGCAAATCCCGGTGGCAATTGCTGCATCGGCTGCTGCTCTGGTGCTTTCACCTGATAGTCGTCAGCCACCTTTACATGTGAGCGAGCCACAATCTCATCGAGCACCTTAGTCGCTTTTTCCTTTTCGATCTCGCCCCGGGCTCGATCGCGCGGACTCTGCGGAGGTCCAAACGGATTGCCCGATGGATCGCTAATCAGTATGTGACGCGCGTGAACCATCTCTTCAGGCTTGCCGTCTTTTGTTTCTGTCTTTCGCTCTTCGAGCTTGATGATGTGGAAACCAAACTTGCTCTGGACCACATTGCTGATCTCGCCCGGCTTCAAAGCATAAGCGGCTTGCTCAAACTCGGGCACCATATCGCCCTTACCAAACCAACCGAGATCACCACCCTTTTCCTTGCTGCCGTCACTCGAGAATTCCTGCGCGAGTTTCCCAAAGTCTTCTCCAGCCCGGGCACGCTTTAGAACTTCCTCGGCCTTAGCACGATTCTTCGTATCTGTGTCGAGTTCGGGATGCTGCGCGAGGTACGCGGCGATTTCCTCGTCCGTCGCTTTCATCTTGGCTTGCAGCTTATCGACTGCATATTTCTGCGCCACCGCACGTGCATGCTGCAACATCATCTGCAATCGAACTTCGGGCCTCTTGTCCATGCCCTGGTCAACAGCCTTCTTCTCAGCAAGGTAAATCCTGCCGAGTCGCTGCTTCAGCATGTTCATTTGCTCCTGGGGGATTTCCTGTGCGGCAAATGACGGATCCTTAGCTTTCGCGTCGGCAATGATCTGATCAAACTTGTGCTGATTAACTGGTTGTTTGAAATATGCATCCACTTCGGCATCGGTGATATCGCCGGCGGCATTCTCGCCTTGCTTTTCAAAATAATATTGAGCGATGACGCTGGCTTTCTGAAACTCGAGCTGACGCTTCATGTCGGGTGTGTTAGCGACGCCGGCCGATTCTGCCTCTTCTGCCACGGCCAGCAAGCGCCGAACTTCCTTTGCAAAATCCTTGCGCGCTGTCTCGTCAGTAGCCAAGCGAGCACGCATCTGCGGCGGCTGATCTTCGGCGATCAATGCCATGTCTTCTGCCGTTAATTCGACCGGGCCGGCTTTACGTGCTTTTACCTGCCAGAAAATCAGACCCAGTGCAAAAATTACGGCGACAGCGCCGGCGATGAGAGCTTTTCTTGTAGAATTCAAAATACTTTCCTTTCCTACGATTGATGCTGCACGAGTTCGAGCAGCACTCCATTAGCCGATGAGGGGTGAACAAAAGCCACCAAACACCCACCCGCGCCCACGCGCGGGGTTTCATCGATGAGGCGTGCCCCCTTGTTTTTTAGTTCCGCAAGCGAGGCGCGTATATCCGCAACCTCAACTGCAATATGGTGCATTCCCGGTCCGCGTTTAGCGAGAAACTTTCCGACGGCCGTTTCGGCACTCAGCGGCTCGAGTAACTCGACATGAGTATCGCCAACCGCCAGCATACATACCTTTACGCCTTGCTCGGTAACTTCCTCAATGGAGTCAACTTCGAGGCCGAGTGCATCGCGCCAGACCGCCAAACCTTCTTCGATGCTCCTCGTGGCAATTCCGATGTGATCGATTTTCATTGTGCTTTGTTCTTCGTGCTTTGTTCTTTGTGTTTCTATCTTGGAACCACCAGGAACTGAGCACAAAGCACTAAAACACTAACTCCCAGCAGCCTGAATAATCTCCTCAACCGCAGAATAAGGGTCCCGCTGCCTGGTTGCAACTTCGTCAGCCAGCCGGTCAAGCATAGCAACCGACGCGTCTGTTGCCAAAACGCGGGAGAGGAGATTTTCCCGCAATAACTCGACAATTCGCCAGCGCGCGATAGCTCGACGCCGGTCGCTACTCACGCGCGCGCCGAGCTGTGCGCGGCAAAAACTCTCGATTGCCTGGGCGAGCTCGGCTACGCCATGATTCTCAGTGGCGACGGTCTTGACGATGGGCGGGTCCCAGCCGTCGTCCCGAGTCGCCAGCGACAACAACGACTCAAGTTCCTTTTCCGTCGCATAAACACCTTCTTTATCAGCCTTGTTGATGACGAAGATGTCGCCGATCTCCATGATTCCGGCTTTGATCGCCTGGATATCGTCGCCCATACCGGGCACTAAGACCACCACGGACACATCGGCCGCTTTGACGACCTCCACTTCATCCTGTCCCACGCCGACAGTCTCAACGACGATCTTGGAGTAACCAGCCGCATCCAGAATCGCAACTGCGTCGACTGTGGCTCTTGCCAATCCTCCGAGATTGCCGCGCGTCGCCATCGAACGAATAAAGACGCCCTCATCCAGGCCGAGAGTCTGCATTCGGATGCGATCGCCGAGGATAGCACCGCCGGAAAATGGGCTCGAAGGATCAACGGCAACGATGCCGACGCGTTCGCCGTGTTGGCGGTAGAACATCGCGAGCTTGTCGACGAGTGATGACTTGCCGGCGCCTGGGGCGCCCGTAATTCCGATCACCAACGCACCACGCGAGCGTTGATAGATCTCCTTCATCAGCGCCGCGGCATCCTTTGCGCCATCCTCGATCTTCGAGATGGCACGCGCCACCGCCGCGGCTTCGCCATTGCTGACACGCTCACTGAGACTGTTACTTGTCATTGCCAATTGCCGATTGCCAATTGCCAATTTCGATACATTGTCGGCGCCTTCAAATCGGCAATCGGCAATTGGCAATTGGCAATCAGATCAGATCTGCCGCAGCACTTCACGAGCAATGATGATGCGCTGAATCTCCGACGTCCCTTCCCCAATTGTGCACAGCTTCGAGTCGCGCCAGTATTTCTCTGGTGGATAGTCTTTGGTGTAACCGTATCCGCCGTGCACCTGGATCGCTTCTTCGCAAACCTGAACGCTCACTTCCGAAGCAAACAGCTTGGCCATCGACGACTCTTTCGTCGTCTTCTTTCCCTCGTCCTTCATCCATGCAGCGCGATACATCAACAGTCTCGCGGCATCGATCTGCGTTGCCATGTCTGCGAGTTTGAACTGGATTGCCTGAAACTCCGAGATCGGTTTGCCGAACTGCTGTCGCTCTTTTGCATAGCGCACGGCTGACTCGTAAGCGCCCTGTGCGATACCAACTGCGAGGGCTGCGATTGAGATACGGCCACCGTCGAGTATCTCCATCGAGTTCACAAAGCCGTGGCCTTCTTCACCGAGCAGTTGAGCTTCAGGAACAAAACAGTCTTCAAAAACCACACTCGCAGTTTCCGAAGCACGCAGTCCGAGCTTGTTCTCTTTTTTCGAGGGTGAGAACCCTTTCATTCCCTTCTCGAAAATGAATGCCGAGATCCCTTTGCTTCTCTGAGACTTGTCAGTCACGGCCATGGCCACACACGTGTCGGCGTGAATCGCGTGAGTGATGAAATTCTTTGAGCCGTTGACGATCCAGCCGCCGTCGGTTCTCACGGCAGTGGTTTTTGTACCAGACGCGTCCGAGCCGGCGCTTGGTTCTGTCAGTCCCCATGCTCCCAGGTGTTTGCCGCTCGCTAACGGTTCGAGATACTTCCGGAGCTGTTCTTCAGAGCCGTATTTGTAAATGTGATTTGAACAGAGTGAATTGTGTGCGG
The DNA here is from genome assembly GCA_035758935.1 of Pyrinomonadaceae bacterium. Classification (GTDB taxonomy): domain Bacteria; phylum Acidobacteriota; class Blastocatellia; order Pyrinomonadales; family Pyrinomonadaceae; genus PSRF01. The sequence continues at coordinate 8,515 of DASTVU010000264.1, forward strand.
CCACCGAGATGCCAACTGAACCATCGACGCGCGACAACTCTTC
>DASTVU010000265.1:0-5620 GCA_035758935.1 Pyrinomonadaceae bacterium
GCGCCGCGTTGAGTTCGTCAATCACGTCTGAAACAAAAAGTATTTCTCCGGCCGCCAGTTTCATCTTCTCTGCGATACGCCGGTAACTTTCCGCCTCACCTTTCTTCCCAACGTTGGTATCAAAGTAGTCTTCAATAAACCGGGTCAAATCTCCATCCTCGGTATGCGCGAAGAGCAGTTTCTGCGCCAATACGCTTCCTGAAGAAAAGATATTGATGCTCAATCCTCGCTCATGCCCACGTTCGAACGCAGGCGCAACATCCGCAAACACCTGCGACTTCAAACTTCCATCCTGATAACCCTGCCGCCAGATTTTCCCCTGCAACGACTTCAAGCCCGTCGACTTGCGATCGAGTGCGATCAGCCACTCGACGTAATCCGCAACCAGCGGCGGCGGATTGTGATCTTTACTCACATCGTCCGCATGTTCGTCATTCAGCAGGGCGATATCAGCGCGCACGTCTTCCTTGTCAGCGTTAGTTAATAGGAACTCTCTGACATGATCCCGAGCGTAGGAGAACAACACGTCATGAACAAACGCTATCGGCGTCGTCGTTCCTTCGATGTCGAGCAGAATGCCGCGAACGTTGTCCAAAAGACTCATGTCGTCATTGATAAATGTGCTACGCCAAAACAGACTGGAAGGAAGTTTTCATCGACACGGCTGTCGGTGTAGTTTGGGGTCCATCCGGCGGTGTCCTGAAATAAACGGATCGTTCTGATGCGACGATCGTCGCAGAGGTTGAACCAGTGGAGTGTGCCACGCGGGACGCGAATCAAATCGCCGGCTTCGACTTCGATCGCGAGCACGGTTCCTGTCTTGGTGTGAATGTGAAACAATCCGCGACCCGCGATGGTGAATCTCACTTCATCTTCATCGTGCCAGTGTTCGCGATTGAACTTCGCCAGCATCGCATCGAGACCTGGTGTGGCTGGGCTGACATCGATGACGTCTGCGGTGACATAGCCACCACGAGACTTGAGATCCTCAATCTCTCGCGAATAAGCCTGAAGGATCTCTTCGGCTGGAGCGTCGTCAGCGATCGGGTGCGAAGGAGTCCAGCGTTCGTAGTCGATGCCGCACGCGGCGAGGCCCGCAGTGATCTCGTCGATGTTTGTGAGTGTCTTGTTTTCGTTGCAAATCGTAACGACAGCCATCAGTCCGACCTCCCGGATGTGCTTCCCTGAATTCGCAGTGTCCTTCCCATTGTTTCGAGCAGAAACTCGAGAATCTCGATATGTCGCCTGGCTTCTGCGAGCGTCTGTCCCCACGAGTAGAGCCCGTGACGCCGCAGCAGAAAACCGTGCGCAGCCTGGTGCTCATTCAACGTTTTACCAACTTGCTCAGCCAGCGCGGGCATGTCCTGCGAATTCTCGATGATGGGTAAAAACTCCGAGTGCTCGTGTGTCCGCACTCCCTGCAAACCCTTCAACATTTCATAGCCTTTGATCGTAACGCCACCGTCAGATGCATACAGATCCGAAAGGATCGTATTCCAAACCGAATGAGTGTGCAGCACGGCACCGGCGCCACGCTCTTTCACGATTCGTATGTGCAGCAAACTCTCATCAGATGGCTTACCTTCATGCTCGCTCACTATTCGCGCCCTCTCATCGATCGACAAAAGTTGCTCCGGCTTTAATTCTCCCTTGTCGACACCGCTCGGACTCATCGCCAGCTTCAACGGCTCCCTTTGGACCACCGCGCTCAAATTCCCGCTAGTCCCAAGCAACCACCCGCGCGCATGAAACCCCTTCGCCACCGCCGCCAACCCCGCCGCCATTTCCATGAACTCATCCGACATGCGTAAAAGATGCCACAAAGCAATCGAAAATGCACAAGAACTACAATGAATTTAATTTGTGAATTTTGTGCATCTTTGTGGCCTAAGTTTCTACTTGTATTTACTCACAGATGAGAGTAGGATGCTCTCGCTTTCGATTGCCGCCGCGTTGACCCACCTGTCAAGACTGCCGGCAATGCTCATCATTCGTCAAAAGACGAGTGCATCGAAGGCGTTCAGCCCAAATTGTAAATCGAAAAATAAGTCTGGGTGGCCTGGAGGGGGGCCAGGTTGAGTCCGCAGAAGCATGCGGCGCATCGGGGAGCTTCTGCGGACTCGGGGGTTCGCAAAGGTAAATGAATCTCGAAGACGTGATTGAACGCAACTCGCGAAAGAGTGGTAGCGGCGTAGTGTTTGTCGGTACGACAGTTCCAATCAGATTGCTCTTCGAGTTTCTTGAAGATGATCAGACTGTGGACACGTTCCTGGACCAGTTTCCGATGGTCAGTCGTGATCAGGCTCGGGCAGTGCTCGGCGCCTCGCTGAAAATGTTGTTGAGCACAGCCGGATCTGAGATTTGAGATCGACGGATCTTGGATCTCAGTGAGTGGCCTTGGTGAGGGGGCCACAAAGAGTCCGCGGAAGTGATACCGCCCAGTAAGCTTCCGCGGACTCGCATTTTTGCCACGAAGAAGCACAAAAAATTTAGCCACAAAAAGGCACAAAATGCACAAAAGGCACAAAGAATATTATTGAATTGGAGGTGCGCGAGCTTCGTTGCTGGAGAGAATGATAATCTTATCCCATGCAGCTTCCTGTGAACCCGCCGATTCTGCCGATGCTCGCAAAGCGTGTTAGTGAATTGCCGCGTGAGGGCGCGTGGATTTTTGAGCCTAAGTGGGATGGCTTTCGAGCACTGATTTTTCGCGATGGTAAGGAAGTGATGATCCAGAGTCGCGACGAAAAACCGCTCAATCGTTATTTCCCTGAACTGATTGAGCCGCTCTTAAAGCAACTTCCGACACGCTGTGTGCTCGATGGTGAGGTCGTGATCGCGCAAAATAGTGCGCTCGATTTCGATTCTCTGCAGTTGCGTATTCATCCGGCTGCGTCACGTGTGAAGATGCTGTCGGAACAGATTCCGGCGTCAGTAGTCTTCTTCGATTTGTTGTGCGAGGGCAAGAACGATCTGCGGGATGTGCCTTTTGAAGAACGGCGACGGCGGTTGGAAAAGATGTTGGCGTCGGTAAAGCCACCACTTCACCTGACACCCACAACTACTGATCTCACTCTTGCGGCTGACTGGTTCCGGCGTTTTGAAGGCGCGGGGCTCGATGGTGTCGTCGCCAAGCCTGCTGCGGGAACTTACGTATCAAACAAACGCGTGATGCTTAAGATCAAGCATGAGCGCGAATGTGATTGCGTGGTGGCTGGGTTTCGTTGGCACAAGAAAGGCGATCGCGATCGAATCGGATCGTTGCTGCTTGGGCTCTTTAACGACGAGGGAAAGTTGCAGCACGTTGGCGTGTGCGCGAGTTTTACCGATCAGAAACGCATCGATTTGGTTGAATTTCTGAAGCCTTATCGAAAGGACGCGCTTGCGAATCATCCGTGGAAAGAGTGGGCGGGCGAAGATCTCGGACAGCGCATGCCGGGCGGGCAGAGTCGCTGGAGTCACGGAAAAGATTTGTCGTGGGAGCCACTAAGACCGGAGCTCGTGGTTGAGGTTGCTTACGAACATATGCAGGGCGATCGCTTCCGGCACACGGCACATTTTCGGCGGTGGCGAACTGATAAGAAGCCGGCAGATTGTACTTACGAACAGTTAGAGGTTGTGCCGCCGCATGAAATCGAGCTGATATTTGGACAGGATTGACAAGATTTGCAGGATTCACCAGATGGAAATCTTGTCCATCTTGTTAATCCTGTCCACGTTTGCGGTGGGCTTCACGCCACTCGCGGGTCGGGTCGTCATCGGGATCAGGTGTCTCCTGTGCAGGCCGCGATTTTTCCGGCACGTTCCGCAAGTTGACTCTGATGCGCGTCCACGTCGACGAACGACCGCGCATTGAATCCACCAGCACATCATCAACCGCCAGGAGCTTCGCGACTTTCGGATATTTCGCTTTCCAACGCTCCAGTCCCTCCAGCGCGGCTTTCTTGTCAGGTGAGTTTGCGATAACAAGCAACGGCATTCGCTCGCGTTTCTTCTTCGCCGCCGGCTTTTTCGTCGCGGAACGAGCCCGCGAAGGCGCGACCCGCGGCGCCTCACCCTCCATTTTTTGAAAGTGTGGCGGCCATGGCGCGTCGCCTAAACCTTCTGCTTCATCCTTGTCTGCAAGTTCTAAAAGTTTTTCCAGCGATCCGGCGCTCGCATCCATTTCTGCATGCGGATCGCCAAGCTCCTTCAAGCGCTTCGGCACTGTCAGCACGGTAAAGTCTGCGGGCTCGGAATCAGGAACCTCATCCCACTCAAGCGGTGTCGACACACGCGCGTCAGGAAGCGGGCGCACCGAGTACGCCGAACAAGTCGTGCGGTCTTTCGCGTTCTGGTTATAGTCGAGGAACACACCATGACGTTCCTCTTTCCACCACTTCGAGCTCGCAAGCTTCGGTACACGTCGCTCGATCTCCCGCGACAGCGCCACGGCCGCGCGTCGCACTTCACTGAAAGTCCATCGCGGATTAATTCTCACGTTAACGTGCATGCCACGCGAGCCACTCGTCTTGGGCCAACCTCGCAGTTCCATCTCTTCGAGCAGTGCTCTTACTTCGAGCGCCACGAGCCGAACACTCTCCCATTCCACTCCCGGACCCGGATCGAGATCGACGCGCAACTCATCCGGATGGTCGAGATCAGCAGAACGAACTGGATGCGGATGCAACTCGATACACCCCAGGTTAACGATCCACGCGAGCCCAGCCGCGTCATCAACCACGACCTCTTCCGCCGTGCGACCAGACGGAAACGACAACGTTACCGTGCGCAACCAAACCGGATGATTGTTAGGCGCCCGTTTCTGATAAAAAGCCTGACCCTCAGCTCCATCAACGAATCGTTTCAGCACGATGGGCCGATCGCGAATTCCAGCGAGTGCGCCAGGCGCCACCGATAGGTAGTAACGCACGAGTTCGAGTTTTGAGAGTTTGGTCTGTAGAGAGAAATAAGGTTTGTCGGGATTCGTGACCTGAACCTCGCGCCCTTCAATCGTCAGTATTTCTGCCTGTGGCTTTGCCATGAAAGATTACAAGAGAGGCTTCGACATGTTGATAAAGTGACAGGGGATTTTTGTCTCGATATCCGGCGGAAACGGAGTCGTTCCGTTGTGCACATAGCCGCGCTTTTGATAGTACGCGGGCAAATCCTCACGCAGATTCACAATGAGAATGTCCATCGTGTGCGAGCCTCGTTCGCGGCAATACTTCTCCGCTTCTCGTATCAGCAGCGATCCGAGTCCACTTTGCTGACAACCCGGATCGACCGACAGCAAACCGAGATACGACCGCTCACCACGCAACTCGACGTAGACACATCCGCTCAACGTGTCGCCGTTTTCCGCTACGATGAAAGCACCCCTTGTCAGCGACTTTTCGACTTCCGCCTGTGTGATGCGATTGCCGTCGATAAAGAAACCTTCGGCGATGCGGAAAGCAGCGTTGATGACTGCGGTTATACGCGCAGCATCAGCCGGAACGGCCAGTCGAATGGGGGCAGCAGTGTTCGGAGTAGTCATAGAAATTTCAGATAAAACCATACTAAGAGTTCAAAGAAAACCACAAGTGCATTATGCTGCACGTCTTTATCCACAGATTACGCAGATATGAGCACACAAACT
>DASTVU010000266.1:0-8032 GCA_035758935.1 Pyrinomonadaceae bacterium
TCGTGATGTAAACCCTGACCGAAACGATGTGTTCGCTCATCCGTGGTTCCTAATGGTGCTCGAGAAGATGTCGTCCGAGCAAATAAAGCAGCGGAAACAGGAAAATCCAAACGATGTCGACAAAGTGCCAATACAGACCGATGACCTCGACCGGACTGTGATACTCGGGATCGAAACGCCCTCGCATCGCGAAGATGATCAAATACGTTAACAACCCCGCGCCGATGATCATGTGCAGCGCGTGCATGCCCGTCATCGCGAAGTAGATCCAGTAAAACATCTCGACCTGAGGCAGCGTTGCGTTCCCGAGCAGGTGCAGCTTGTGGTGATCGGGCGGTTCTCCATGCCCTTGCACTGCCGGACCAAATGGATTGCCGGGTATCAAGTAGCCCGGAATCAAATGGTCGGTGTATTTGTCGTGATACTCCACTGCCTTGATGCCAAGGAAGGTCAAACCAAGCACGAGGGTGAGTATTAGACAAAGAATCTGCGGACGTTGCTTCCCAACCTGAGTGAAGTAGACGGCCATTGCCATCGTGAAACTACTCAGGATCAGGACACCGGTGTTGACTGCTCCCAGCGTGATGTCGAGGTGGTTACTGGCTGACGCAAAAGCATCCGGATATGTTGATCGGTAAAGCGTGTAGGCCAGGAACATCCCGCCGAAGAACATGATCTCGGTCACGAGAAATATCCACATTCCCAGCGTACCCGCTTCACGTTGCTGCTCCATGTTCTCGAAATGGTGCTGCAACGCGCGGTGGCCGTGCGCATGTGTTGTGGTCGCGTGACTGTTGATTACATCCGCCATGTCTTTCAGTCTCAAATCTGCTCGAGTTCTGGTTTGAACTTACCAACAATCTCAGTCTCTTCCGCAGGTGCAAACTCGTAAGCTTCCCACGTCACGACCGGCGTCACTTCAAAATTCTCAGTTGGTGGCGGCGATTGTGTGCGCCACTCGAGTCCCGGCAAGTGCCACGGATTCGACTCCGCGCGCTTCCCGTAACGCATGGACCAGACAAAGTAAATTGCCGGGATCAACATTCCGAATCCGAGAATCGATGCGCCTGCAGTCGAGAGCACGTTGAACACCTGAAACTCCGGCGGGTAAGCGTGATACCTGCGCGGCATGCCTAGATAACCTGCGACAAACTGCGGCAGAAATGTCAGGTTGAAGCCGACAAAGATCACGAGTGCGCTGAAACGTCCCCAACCTTCGGGATACATGCGTCCCGTGATCTTTGGCCACCAGTAGTGCAGGCCACCGAGGTAACCCATCAACGCTCCGCCCACCATGATGTAGTGGAAGTGCGCGACGACGAAATAGGTGTCACTCAAGTGAACGTCAGTCGCAAGCGAAGCGAGGAACAGCCCGGTCATGCCGCCGACCGTGAACAGGCCGATAAATCCGAGCGCGTAGAGCATCGGGGTGACGTACGAAATCGACGATTTATAGAGTGTCGCCGTCCAGTTGAAGACTTTAATCGCCGAAGGAATCGCCACTGCGAAGCTCAGGAACGAGAAGATCATTCCCGCGTAGACGGATTGGCTGGTCACAAACAAGTGGTGACCCCAAACCAAAAAGCCAAACACTGCGATCGCCAGACTCGAAAACGCGACAAAGCTGTAGCCGAAGATGTTCTTGCGCGAAAAGTTTGCGATCAACTCGCTGATCACGCCCATCGACGGCAGGATCATGATGTAAACAGCCGGATGGGAATAGAACCAGAACAGGTGTTGAAAGAGAATCGGATCCCCGCCCAATGCCGGATCAAAAATACCCACCCTCGATACTCGCTCAAATGCCAGCAGCAGAATCGTGATGGCAACCACTGGAGTGCCAAGGATCATGATCAGGCTGGTCGCATAGTGAGACCAGATAAACAACGGCAATCGAAACCACGTCATACCGGGAGCACGCATCGTGTGAATCGTGACGATGAAGTTCAGCCCGGTCAGAATCGAGGAAAAGCCGTTGATAAAAATTCCCAGACCAGTTGCGACTACGTACGAGTTTGAAAACGTGGTGCTGAAAGGTGTGTAGAACGTCCAGCCTGTATCCACGCCGCCGGCAAGCAGCGCGTAGATTGTGATAATTCCGCCCAGCAGATAAATGTACCAACTCAGAAGATTGATTCGTGGAAAAGCGAGATCTTTAGCCCCAATCATCATCGGCACGAGGAAGTTCCCCAGCGTCGCCGGTATCGATGGAATCAGGAAGAAAAAGATCATTATGATGCCGTGCTGGGTGAAGACCTTGTTGTACGTGGCTGACTGGAGAAAGTCGCCCTGCGGCGTCAGCAGTTCAAGGCGAATCATCAATGCATAAAGGCCGCCAATGAAGAAGAAGAAGGTGATTGACCCGAGATACAAGAGCGCAATGCGCTTATGATCTTTGGTCAGCAACCACGACTTCAAGCCGTACTGGGCATTGATGTAGTTGACCTTGGATGGTATTGGTGGTTCGTAATACTCTATCGGTCTCATACTTCTAATTTAGGCCACAAAAAGGCACAAAAATCACAAAAAACAAATCTCGAACCGCTCATCTCGGGTTCTGCGTGGGCGACGCGGCTGGTCGCAAATTCGGTGTAGCGGGCTCTGCCAATCTCACTGGTTCCCCCGCCGGCACGCCCTGTAACGACTTCATAAAAGCAACCAACTGCATTAACTGATCCTCACTGATCTGGCCCTGAAACGTCGGCATGATTGGACCAAACCCCTTAACCAGTTTTGCCTGCGGATTGATGATCGATTCACGGACGTAAGCTTCATCGATGGTAGCCTTGTCTCCAGTTTGCAATTCAGTTTGTGTTCCGAACACCCCGGCGAGCGCTGGACCACGTCCACCCTCACCGTTTGCTCCGTGACAAGAAGCGCAACCGAGCGTTTGATACAACTGCTGACCCGCAGCCGCCGGTGTCGTGTTTCCGGTATTGCCGCTCAACCAGTTATCAAACTCTCTCGGTTCCATGACGACGATTGAGCCCGTCATTCCCGAGTGGTTCATGCCGCAGTATTCAGCGCAAAACAAGTGATAAGTGCCGGGCGTTGTGGCTTCAAACCACAGCGTCGTGTATTTACCCGGCACGACGTCCATCTTGGTGCGAAACGCAGGCACGAAGAAGTCGTGAATCACGTCTTCGGACGTCATGATCAACTTAATCTTCCGGCCTACGGGCACGTGCAACTGGTTGATCTCACGCTGGCCCGTCGCATGCTGGAGCTTCCACATCCACTGCTTTCCGACAACGTAAACTTCGATAGCATTTGCCGGTGGCTTGTACTGCTGGAAATAAACCTGAGCGCCCCAGCCAAACATCGTCATCGCGATGATGAAGGGGATGATGGTCCAAAGGGTTTCGAGCTTGTGCGAACCGGCGACGGGACGCGGGATTTCGTACGGCGTCCGGCGACGATAACGAATCACGAAGAAGATCAGCACTGTCGAGATGAGCAGCGTAAAGAAGAGCGTGACACCCGAGAGATAGAAGTAGAGTGCGTCAACCTTCCATGAGAGGGTCGAAGCGCTTTCAGGCACCAGTGGAATCCACGACTGCATTAGTGAACGGCGCCTCCAGTTTTCACTTCCATCAGCTTATGGTTACGTGCTTTAAGAAGCAGAATCATCGCCACGATTCCGAGCAAAGTAGCAACGCCGGCAATGCGCATAACTTTCATCACTGCTGCACCATATCTGCCTGTGGCCGGATCGTAGTGGTAGCAGTAGAGCAGCAGTTGATCGACCGGACTTCCAATCTTGTTTGCCGACGACTCGATCAGTCCCAGACGCAGATCGCGCGCGGGATAATCGACGCCGTAGAAGTAGCGTGAAAGTTTTCCCTGCGGCGTTGTCAGCATGATGCCGCTGGCGTGTGCAAACTGTTTCGTGGCTTCGTCGTAGCGATAGTGAAATCCGACAGCCTCAGTTAGTTGCGTGATGCTGGCCTGGTCGCCGGTCAGAAAGTGCCAGCCGCTGTTTGCTCCTGCGCGCATCCTCTCGGGCAGGTAATTCATATAGACCTGCTTCTTTGCAGTCGCGAGTGTGTTCGTTTCGCGCGGATCGAAACTGACTGTGACAACGTCAAACTCTTTTCCAATCTGAAACGGCAAAACGCGAAACGAGGTCGTCATCGCGTTTAGAACCTGTGTGCAGAGCATGGGACAGTCGTAATAGACAAACGCGAGCACGACAGGTTTCTGCCCGAAATACTGACCGAGCTTAACTTGCTGTCCGCTCTCATCGCGGAAGACGAGATCCAGCGGCAACTGTTGGTCCAATTTCTGTTCGATTCGAACATCACGCAACGCAGTTGGTAATCCGCTCGATGGATTTCCTGTCTCAGGACGCGCTCCATACAGTGGTGAGCTCGGACCTGGACCTCCGGGCTGTGCAAATGCTGTCGCAGACAACAAAAAAACTAACCACAGATTACACAGATACTTCATTGCAGTCTCTTCTCTACTTCTCGGCCGGAACTCGACGCGGTTGGGGTGCTGATCGCGTAGTCGGACAATTTTCCGCCCGGCCCTTTAACCCTTGATGGCAAACCAGAGGAAACGATCTTCTCCATTGCCTGCTGAATCGGCATGCCGACGACATTGCCAGATTGATCTTTCCGTCCAGTTCTGAGGTTCTCGTCCCACTGTTTGCGAAGCTCGTCATACTCAGCTTGTGGCTTCGCCCTTTCGAGATTTTTCTTCTGACCGTCTTCAAACGTGATTTCAAACCCGGGCGCCGACTGTAGGCGCGGCTCCGGTGGCAGGCGTTTGTCTTTCTCTGTTATAGCCATTGGACCACGTTTGGGTTCTTTGGCTTCCTGCGCTGCGAAGTATCTGAACAATAACCACATACCGGCCGATACCGCGGCCGTCGCGATCGTCAGCACGACGACGAACGTGAGGACACCTCGCACGCTGACATCGCTCTTCTCGTGCGTGACTTCGACGTTGCGAATGTGCGAGACGTCCGGCGTTTCCGTCTTATGCCCGTTCTGTTTGTCTTTCATCCGTGTAAATCCGTGTAAACCCGTGGCTAATGTCCACCGGCGTGCATCTGCTCAACGGTTGACTCAAACTGCGGATCGTTAATCGGAATCAACGATCGTTTGCCCAACTGCCAGGTAAAGAACGCCAGCCACAAACCACCAAAACCAAGTAACGAGATCACGTCGAGCCAGATCCATTTGTGATCCGGAAACGCGGGCACCAACATCCACAAAAGATCTACGGTTCGCATCACCAGGATCACTGCCGCAATCACCACCAGCTTGCGCGGATTGCGTTTGATACTCCGCGAGAGCAGGAACAAGAACGGCGCAGCGAAATGGAGTATTCCAATCGTGACGATAATGGCGCCCCAGCCGCCATGCGTGCGCTTGATGTACCACCCAATCTCTTCAGGAAGATTGCCGGACCAGATAATCAGATACTGCGAAAACGCGAAGTAAGCCCAGAGCATGACGAGGGCGAGCAGCAGTTTCCCGAGATCGTGAAAATGCAGCGGCGCGACGATTCGCTTCATAGGTTCTTCGTGAGAAAGCCGAGCCATCACGGCGGTCACAAACGCTAGTGCGCTCAAGCTCCACGCCGCGACGTAGATGAATCCGTAGATCGTTGAAAACCACTCGGGCTCGAGCGACATGTACCAGTCGATCGAGGCAAACGTGACGGTGAAGATCAGAGCCACCATTCCCGGACCGGCGAGCAAGCGCATGTTCTTCGTGTAACGATTGTCTGCTGTGCGATCCTGCTCGAGCGACCACTTGTTGAATAGAAAAACGAGCGTTCCCCAAATCGCAAAGTAGTGGACTGCGCGGATCGTAAAGAATTGGAGATTCAAATACGGCGTCTTAAACTTGACGATTTCCTCGGTGGGGTCGGTCCAGTGGTGATAGATCGTATGCGCACCGAGAATAACCGGCACAAACAAGATCGCCATCAGAGGTAGCACCCTCGTCGCAGCTTCGAGCGAACGACGGATCACTAATCCCCAACCGCCGCCCGTCAGATGTTGCAGCATCAAGAGCGCGAGTGAACCGATAGTGATTCCGGTCCAGAACGTCCAACCGATCAGATACGACTCAAAGAAGTGGTGGCTGTTGACAAAAGCGCTGGCGACGAGCGCGACCAAAAACACAATGCCGACGATGAGCGCGCGCTTCTGGAAATCAGACATATTCGGAGGATTGAATGATTGTTGAATCATTGATGTCCTCCGGATGTTGGTGTAGGGGTTGGCGAAGCCGCTGAAGTCGACGCCCCCGGGCTCGCCGAAGCGGCAGCAGTGTTCTGTTGGCTCAGTTGCAACGCGCGAATGTACGTAATGATGGCCCAGCGATCCTGCACCGGAATTTGTGATGCATAGGAAGGCATTGCGCCCCAGCCATTTGTGATCGCGTCGAAGAAATGTCCGACCGGCGCTTGTCGCAGGCGATCGTCGTTGAACGAAGCCGCACGGCGGAAACCTCGTCGCACGATCATGCCGTCACCGTTCCCTGTTAGTCCGTGACATGCGGAACAGAAAATCTCGTAGCGTTCACGGCCGCGATCGACGATCTCTTTTGTCACGAGGAAGGGGAAAGTGTCGACGTCGTCAGGAAATGTATTTGTCTGCGTTTGCGTGCCGGCTACCTGTTGCTGCGTTGCGGGCGTGGCAGTTGCGCCGGCTGCTCTTGCTTTCTTTCCGGTGTAATACTCGGTATCGGTACGCAGTTGGCCGCGTGGAATTGTTCCGTCGATAGGTTGCCGCATCGACGTTCCATCGCCAAAGAAGGACGTGCCGCGATATGGCTTCATCTTCGGTTGGTCCTGCATGTCGCGACGACAACCAACGGAAATCAAGAGGAGCGGTAATACCAAAGCGCCAACAAGTTGGCGCACTCCAAGGCGGCGCTCGGCAACACGACTCTTCGTGGAGTGCGCCACCTTGGTGGCGCTTTGGTATGCCTTAGACTTCGACATCGTTAACTTCAACTGCATTCAAACTCTTCAACAATTCCACAACTTCAGCGTGGTCAAACTTCGGATCGTTTGCTTCGATTGCCAGGAAGAAACGATCGCGCGTCGCCATCGCAAAATTCGGCACATTGAAAACCGGGTGATAAGGCTGCGGTAGTTTATTGAGCACCAGCATCCCTAACACCGCCGAGAACGCCGCCACCAACACCGTCATTTCAAACGTAATGGGAATGAATGCGGGCCAACTGTTGTATGGCTTGCCCCCGACATTGATCGGGTAATCGATCACTTCGATGTAGTACTGCATTAAGAACCCACCGATGCCGCCAATCAGCCCACCAATAAAAACAATCAACGGCAAACTCGTGTGCGTGAATCCGATCGCTTCTGAAAGCTCTTCAATCGGATATGGCGAATATCCGTTGATGCGGCGATATCCGACTGAATAGACGCGACGCGCTGCCGCCACCAGATCCGTAGGGTTCTCAAACTCCGCAATCACGCCGTATAGCGGCGGCGCATGACGGCGATGCGTCCCTCCCGAGGTAACGTGGATCTGTTTGTTCTCTGTCTCCAACTACTCCTCCACCTCCGCTTCCGGCAGAATCGTGCGCATCTCAAAGATCGAGATCATCGGCAGGAAGCGAATAAACAGAAACAGCAGCGTAAAGAAGAAACCGATCGTTCCGATAAACATTCCCCAGTCCCATTGCGTCGGCTGATACATGCCCCATGACGACGGCAGGTAGTCGCGATGCAGACTGGTCACGACAATCACAAACCGCTCCAACCACATGCCGATGCTAACGACGAATGAAATTATCCAGAGCACGAGCAGGTTGGAACGAAATTTTTTGAACCACAGAAACTGCGGCGCGATGATGTTGCAAAGAATCAGCGCCCAGTAGTAGTACGAATATGGACCGTGCATGCGGTTCCAGATCATGAAGCGCTCGTACTTGTTGCCGCTGTACCAGCCAAAAAACGCTTCCATGATGTAGCCGTAACCGACGATCAATCCGGTGGCGAGCATCACCTTACCCATGTTGTGCATGTGGCGCATGGTGATGAA
>DASTVU010000267.1:0-8489 GCA_035758935.1 Pyrinomonadaceae bacterium
CTGCCACCAGAAACGACGACTGAGTCTGTTTACCCTCGCCTGAGTGATGTGCAGGTTTGACGGTGAATCGGACTGACGCAAACTCGGCAAAGGTGAAACCAACTCAAACCTGTCTTCAGGAGCAATGCGGGCAAGCGCGCGGGCCAACTCCAATGTGTAATGGCCCACTCCCGTCAATGACTGACTCAGCGGGATCCCATCCAGTCCGACGTCCATATCAGGAGTATCTGTTTCTAGGCCTCAAAAGTCACTGTTGGATAAGGTCAGTACCGTAACGCGGTAGCGTCGGGTCGACGTTGGGCATAAAAATCGCCGAGCAGTATTCCAGTTGTGAGATTCACCCGACGCTACCGCGTTACGGTACTGACATCATCCAAGCACGGGACGTGACCCTCGAGGAAGCTGAGTAACGCTTTAAAACTATTGAGGCTGGCCATTCCGGAGAATGCCAGCCTCAAAAGTTACGATGCGAATGTCTCGCTTAGAACCTGTTCAGGTACTCCGGCGACTCCATAAAACCGCGCACGATAACATTCTCGATGACCGCGGGATCGATAGCCAGATTGAAGCGAGCGTTGTGGAAGATGTAACCACAGTTAGCCGGGTCAGGACTTCCAACGCATGGTTCCGGATCGCGACGCAGGAAACCAAAGTATTCCATCGTCACAAATGCCGGCTTGTAAAACTTGTCACTGACCTGCGTACTCTCAGCAATGATTCGCAACACCTGAGCGCGGGTTTTAGTATTTGCGTTCAAGTCTGCAACCAATTGAGCTTGATTTGGGTTCGTTACTCCCGCAGTATTCAGTAACGTTTGCACGAAGGTCGCGTTCGTCATGCTGGCCGGGTACTTGGCCAGAACTTCGGGACGCAGCATCCACGCATCAGCGAGCTGATTCTTCTTCTGCTCAGTCAATGCAGGATCGTCATTCGGTGTCGAGATGGCTGCCAGATCCGTCATGAACTCAGCGTAATGTGGACGGTCAATTTTCGACGGGTCGCCCAGCTCAGCCACGGTTTGGGGACGTTGCCCCAGAGACACCATGTAAAGGTACATCACGTATGAGCCTTTACGCTGAAACTCCGGCGAACGGAAGAAATTCGCGGCCACGATACCCCTAAGCGTCTTTACGCACTCGATATCCATTGAGGGCGCGCAGATCGTATTGGGATTCAGGGTGTCGAGATAAAACTGCAACCCTGCTGGTTCTGGAAAACGCTTCAGGAAGTCGATGTACTGCTGCGACACGAAGAAATCGAAGTCATTGATAGTTATGACCTGATTTGTTCCTGGCCTCAATCGCAGTGGCTTGACCTTAATGTCACCATAAAACAGCTCCGATGGCAGACCGGGCGTTTCGGTAACAATCCTCAACGTCGGCGGCGACTGTGCAAAACCGACGATGGAAACGAGCACCAGAAGGAACGATGCGGCTACAATCTTCTTCATATTCAACTCCAACTTGGGGAACCTGGGGAGCGGTTCTGTTTTAGGAATGAGGCTGGGCGTGCCCTTTCTGGCCGCTTGACCAAAACTATACTTGCGCTTTAACCATTCTGTCAACACTGTTTAGCTCTTGCCTTCTTTTAGAACATTACACGACAAATGACCCCGAAATTTTAGCTTTTTGACGCTCCAATCCGGGCCATAGTCTGAAAATTTATCCGCACGTGACCGCAGTCCAGGTCTCCTTCAGTATTAGAGAATTCTAAAGGTCGCCGTATTACTAACCTGGCTTTGTGCGGTCACTTTGACCCTACAGGTGCCCGATGCCATACCGCTAGGTAGCCGGAACGTCACCTGCGTGAATTGTAACTCAGTAAACTCGTGTACGTCCTGTGGAGTTATATTGAACGACGTATTATTACTGTCGATCAGGTTAACCACAACTGAAGACGCTGACACATTCGGCATGTTCGCCACAAACACCGCGACCCTCGTGTTTCGATCCGATGCCGGAACAAGCAGATTGCCGCTATTGATGATCGGGAAAGGATCTCGGACCCACAGTATCGAGTCGAATGCGGCCGCCTGATCCAGGGCCGGTCCCGACACTTCGAGTATGAGCTGAAGAGTCTGTGGGTTTGTACAGGGAGACTGGGTCCAGTTCAGCGTGATAAGTCCAGCGTCTCCACCCTCGCCGGAGTCCCATCCGTCTACAGCGATTCGGTAGATAGTACCCGCTGTTGCGTTAAAGGTGACCGTGCTGGATTGCACAATACCAGGGTTCACGTCGTCATTCTTCTCAATGGTTGTCAAACTATTGACTGTCGTTCCTGTATAAACTCCAAGCACGGTGTCGTAGTTACTCCCCGCAGTAGTGATATTCACACTAGCGGTGACTGGCGCCTGCCATTGATACCAAACAGAATGAGTACCGCCGAAACCATCCGGTGAATGATTCGGTTCTCCGGATTCTTTACTAGCGCCGACGTTAGTGCCATTTACGGATCCCGAGCAGCCGCTAATCACTTGCGCGTTGGCAAAATTGTCGTTGGCTGGTGGCGATGGCGTCGGTGTCGGCGAAGGCGGCGGGCCGGTATTCCAGCCAATGTCCATCATTAGATATAAAGACAGATCATGGGGCGCCGAGATGTTGTGCGTCAAACTGCTGCTGATGTTTGGTTCCATCAGCTGATTCGGCGACATTTGCGTATCAAAGTGCGAAACTGACGATCCCGGGTCGACGGGATTAGGTGCATGCACCTTTGCGCGATTCGAGGTATCAAAACCAGCACCCAAAACGTTCGGCACATTCGCTGTAACCTGAGAACCGTTCCAAACCAAATTGCCGGAGTTGATCGCCGAAGCGACCCGTTCGCTGTCAGTCATCTGAGGCCAGAGTTTACCGGTAGTGTTGTCGAGCAGGAATCGGTCGTAAATGCTGGGCGATCCTGAAGGCTGCGTCCCAGTTGCCTCATTGGTGAATGAGGAAAAGCCAAGACCGTGAGCAAATTCGTGCAGGGCTACAGTGACCAGATCGATGCCATTGCTGCCATGAAAGTTATCCAACCCAAGGTACCATGTTCGGGTGGAAAGGCAGCCGGGGGTGCCGAGGTTGATGTTGAACTCAGCGTCGATTTCGACAGTTGTGCCGTTTCGATCGGTTCCTGAAAGCGAGTTCGCAAGTGCCAGGGGGTACCAGGTATTCGAGAAAGTCGCGCCTGGAAAGTTCCTTATGCCGCTATGGCTTCCAGCAGAGGCGAGCGTACCTCCCGAGTTTTCGCACGGCAAGCTAACCCACGTTGCACCGACCACAATCGGTGTATTGCTTGT
Organism: Pyrinomonadaceae bacterium; assembly: GCA_035758935.1. Lineage (GTDB taxonomy): Bacteria > Acidobacteriota > Blastocatellia > Pyrinomonadales > Pyrinomonadaceae > PSRF01. Next base: position 3,278 of record DASTVU010000267.1, read on the forward strand.
CAGAACCGCGCCCCAGATATTTGCCGCATGTTGAAGGGCATTCAGTCGCTGCTGTCCCAACGTCGTGCCGCTATTGCCTCCAACCGGAGACCTGGGCGAAGGATCGTTCAAACCAACGCCTAACGCGTCGTTGTTTTTAATGGTGACGGTTACCGCCCCAAAGGCGGATGAGGAAACAAACAGAATTGTCGCAAATGCGAATAAGAGCACACGGCGACTGGAGAGTAAATGCTTATTCATTATCACTTAGTTCTGCTTTGGTACTGTGGGAACAGTCTTTGGTTCAGTGAGAAGTTTCTGATCAATTCCTAACGCCGACGCGGCTGCTTTAGGATTGTCAACGCACGACACTGAAAGCGTGCCATCCTCCCTCTCACGGGCGACAACGACGCTTCGGAACCGGCCTTCGAGTTCCATCGACGTTGAACCGTCTTCGTGTTGGACTTCGGTAAGTCCATCCGCTGACTTATTCACCATTCTCTTGAGACCCTCGGCCAGATTTTGAGCTTCCTGGGCACTGAGTGGCTTCAGCTTTCCTGTTTGCGTATCAACCTGAACGTCCTGGCCGGCGACTTTGACGGTCATATATTTTTTAGGGTTCGAATCTTTCGACGTGACGGTATTCTCTGGCTGCGGGCTTGGTTTTTCGGCAACTAATTGCCTCGAGACCGCCGATATTGCTCCGATAACCAGAACAACTGCAGCCAAAGCGATCAATGCGGGCGCACGACGGGCTGTCACGGAATCACTCTTCTCTTTCTTACGCTTTTTCATTCGTCCCTCTTCGTTGGTTGAATGACACCCTGTTGTGGGAGTCTGAAGAACCAATACTGCCCCTGTAGATTTTGCCGTGTGATCTCAGACGCACTTAATCGGGAGTGTGCGCCACTACTTCTGGACTTACAGCGCTGGGCCGTCAGGTGAAGCCGAACTAGGAGGCAAAAGCAACCGACTTGGTTGCCCTCTCATTATGGCGCGCAAAGGGGTCTGGTTCAAGGCAAAGTTTTGCGGCACCCCAACGGCTATCGATAGCGTTGGCCGATCTGCTCGGTTCCGAAGCTGCCGATTCCGTTGAGACGAAACGCAAAAACGAGGCGGTTCTCTTTTCGGAGACCCACGTTGAATGTGGAAAACTGAGCTGTCGCCGCGCAGCAATCCCATGCATGCCCGAGCGTTACCGTTGAACTGATGAGCGAGCTGTCGCCTCTGCCGGGCCGCTTCTGGAAATCGAAAAATAATGAGGCGCCACCGTACCAACCACGATCACGATTACCCACAAACGCTGACGGGCCCCACTGCGAACCACGTACAGTTCCCGCCTCTAAACCCCGCGAATCAGCAAACCTTGCGAGATCGGGTGAGAGTTCGATCGCCCGCGTGTAGTAAAAACTCTGAAAAATCTCAAACACCGATCGCGTCAGTCCAAATGTGGTCGACAGCGCCCGCATCTGGCCGCTGCGCGTGTCGAGATCAGTTCGGAAGTCAGCAAACAGATGTCTTCGCGGACGATAACGAGCATCAATGTTGATTGGTGAAAAGCGGCGTGGGACGCCGCCGTACACAAATCCCGAGAGCGTGTTTAGCGGATAAAACTGATTGCGCCGGTTCGTGATGAGAGCGCCGCCGAAGAATGGATCGAAAAAGTATTTGCCGCGCAGTGTGATCGTCAACGCTTCGTACGGCTGGCTCGACAGCAAAGGTTTGTCCTGCCCGTTCGTATCTTTCACAGGCACATCACTCACGTTTTCAGTCGAACGACGGGTGAAGAAACGGTTCGCGATGCCGAATTCGATCTCGTTGGTGTCCGCGATTGCGTCGATGTAATCGAAGCGGATGATGCGATCGAAGTTGTTAATGCCGGTGAGCTTTCGATAAGTCACGTACGGCTCGATCACGTGACGAAAGAAAAAATTACCACCACGATGAAAGTCTTTTGCAAACGCCGGCGGCCGCACGTCAAGTTCAAACTCTCCGTAAGATCTCGTTAAGTTACGACTGAGAACATCACGCGTGTTTGGATCGAGTGAGTTGGAATAGAACGTCACGCGCCCGGCGCCTGATGCAGTCACCGTCCAACCGGCAAAATTCAGCGGCAACTCAAATCGCGGATGCAGATCGAGTCGCTGCACGATCGACGGCGAGATGATCGGATTCCCTCCGACGTCGTTCACAAACTGCACCGCGTCTTCAACAGTCTCTTTTCGGCTTACACCGTCAGCAGAACCACTGAAAGAAAAATAGAGTGGAAGATTCTTGAAGAAACTAACGATGCCAGGGCGCTTGTCGATGCTGATGCTCGGCAACTGGCGGATACGAATACGGGCATTCGTAAGCGATGTAACCTGCGTGCGCGCGAGAAAGTTGAAGCTGTACTCGTTGTGATCCTTGTTTATGAAAACCTGCGAAGTCTCTTCCGGCGAGATGGCTTGCTGAATGTTGTCGGAGAACACCTGCCGGAAGGCGAGGTTGGAAGTGATGTTGACGTCGGCGACAGCGATGAATCCATTTTTGAAATAGTGAACGCCGTCGACGTAAAGACTGGAACCACCTTGATCGGGATGAGCTTCGTCCGCGGATGGTCCGAAGATCCGATCCTTGACTGCATAGAATCCGAAGTTGAGATAAGAGCGCGAGTTGGCGCGCGTGCGCAGGTCACCACCAAATCCGAGCCCGCGCGAAGTGTAGACGTCGCTGCGGAAGGTGAAATCGGCGGACCGGCCCAGGGTTAGATAGTAAGCACTCGACAACCGGGCGCCCTTCGCGCCCGAGCCGCCAAACGTCGGCGTCAAAAACCCTGAAGCGCGATCGCGTGTTTTGATCGAAACTGAAGCATACGGCAGGTAGAACACGGGAACGCTTTTCATTTTCAGTTTCGGTCCATAGACGTAAACGCGATCGCCGGTTTTGATTCGCGCCTTGCTCGCATGAAAACTCCACTTCGGAACGTCTTCGTCGCACGCGGTTACCTGAACGTTCGTGGCGACAATCGTGTCGAGACTGATCTTTTCAACACGATCGGCGGTGAAATAAATACGCGTGCCGTCCTGAGTCTGGTTTGTATAGCCGGTTGAGTCGACGAAATAACCGGTCTTCGTGCGATAGTTCCACTCACCACGCGATCCGGTGATTCGTTGCTGGTCCGCTTGATCGAAAACGACGTTGCCTTCCGCGACTGCTTTGTTCTCAGCGTCGTAAACCGTTACCTTGTCTGCCTGCAACCGGTAAGTACCGATACGAATGTCGACGTTGCCTTCGTAGAGGACAACGCGCGCATTTTCCGGTCCCGAGCCACTTTCCTTCGCAGCAGAAACGCGGAGCTCATCCGTGGGAACACCTTCCACACCAGTTTGCGGCCTCGGCCGGCGCTGCACGGGTTGATCTGTATTTAAAGGATTGACGTTGGGAGTATCCGTCATCGGGTTCGCGACTTTGCGATCGACCGGATTCGTTTGCTGCGCGAATACAAACTGGCAGGCAAATATAAGTATTAGGGAAGCCAGCAGGTAACGGGTCATATATGGCGCGTGGATGCTAGCACGAATGTCGGGTTTTGTGCTTGGTGTATTGGGCGTAACTGTAGGGGCGGCCCTCCGTGGCCGCCCTCGGTTTAAAACGTGTTCGCTAAACCAGACACTGTCGATACTGGAGACCGTGTGCAAACCACGGGCGGCCACGGAGGGCCGCCCCTACAGTAGGATCGATCGTACTTGAATCCTGCTATCATCCGCGCCGTGCCCAAGCGACACAAACTGATGATTGTTGCCGGTGAGCCGTCAGGTGATGCGCACGCAGCAGCACTCGTCAAAGCTCTTCGCGAACATGGCGATTTTGATCTCTTCGGCGCCACCGGGCCTTTAATGCGTGAGGTTGGCGTCGAAACAATCGTCAACTCCGACGAACTCGCCATCATGGGAATCGTCGAAGTCGGGCGCGTCTTTCAGAAGTTCCTCAAGGCCTTTCGCAAACTAAAAGCTGCTGCGATCGAACAATCACCGGACGCGGTCGTCCTGGTTGATTGGCCCGAGTTCAATCTTCGACTCGCCTCGAGTCTGCATCGCCGCGGTTTGAAAGTGATTTACTACATCAGTCCTCAACTCTGGGCGTGGCGGCCGCGTCGAATTCGCAACATCAAACGCGACGTGGATCTGCTCTTATCGATCCTGCCGTTCGAAGCCGAATGGTACAAAGCACGAGACGTGAGCCACGTCGAATTCGTCGGACATCCGTTATCAGGCGAAGTTAAGGCGCGCTTTGGACGCGAGGAGTTTTGCCATCGCAACGATCTCGATCCATCGAGACCGATCATTTCTTTCCTGCCCGGCAGCAGGATAAAAGAATTACAGCGAATTCTGCCGCCGATGCTCAACGCGATCCAACAGCTTCGCGACGTACGACCCGACGTCCAAGCTGTCGTAGTAGTAGCGCCAAGCCGGACCGTCGAAGAGACACGGGCAATCCTCGCACAACACGACGCTCAAGACATCAAACTGGTCCAACAGCAAACGCGTGAAGCCCTCGCCGCTTCGGATGCCGCAGCGATCGCAAGCGGCACGGCGACGCTGGAAGCCGCGCTGCTCGAAACACCGATGGTGGTTGTTTACAAAGAGTCCACAATCAACTGGCACACGCTGGGACGTTTGATCACAGTCTCACATTACGGTCTGGTAAACCTCGTCGCTGGTCGAGAGATCGCGAAAGAACTTATGCAGGACCAGTTCACAGCCGAAAATCTGTCAGCTGGACTGCTGGAGCTACTCAAACCGGAAACGAATAAAGCAATGCGCGAGAGTTTGCGTGAGGTGGCCCATCGACTTGGCGATCCAGGCGCATCGCAACGCGCCGCGGAGTTGATCGTTAAATTCTTAGCCACAGATTGCACAGACTAATCTGTGGAATGCTTTTTCAGCTCTTCGATTTCTCTCTTGAGGCGCTTGAGATCCTCGTGCATCTGCGGCAGCCGATTCATGTGGGCATTCATACGCTTGTATTGATCGAGTGGCTGAACAGGTATGCCCCACCAAACACCCGGTCTCACGATCTTGCCAGGCAAGATTCCGGCTTTCGAACCGATCACTGCGCCCTTCTGCACTCGCGTGTGATCTCCGAAGCCCACCTGTCCGCCAATCACCGCGTCGTCTTCAATCACTACGCTGCCGCTAATCCCTGTTTGCGCCGCGATCACAACGCGCTCGCCGATGTCGCAGTTGTGACC
>DASTVU010000268.1:0-3137 GCA_035758935.1 Pyrinomonadaceae bacterium
CCGGCGGTGGTAATAGATAGGCTCGCTGGCGGCTGCAACATGTAACAACTGTTAGTAGTTAGTAAAAGCCGTAACCTGATGCAGTGCTCATGAACGCACTACGAATCAGGGGGTCGCATGTTCGAATAATGCCGGGTGCACCATTCGAAGACTTGCGGCAGAGTCTTAGACTCTGCCGCTTTTCTTTGCGATAAGCCGGTCCTTGGTTTACCTGAGGAAGGTAAGACGTTATCTTTACCTGCTGTGAGGACTACCGTTTCAACCAAAGGACAAATCATTCTTCCGGCTGAAATTCGGCGCGAAGATGACATCAAATCCGGGCAAGAGTTCGAAATCGAACGTATTGATCGCGGCGAATACCTTCTCAAACGAACTACGAGGCGACGGAATCATGGCCTTGTAAAACTGTTGCTTTCCTGTCCCGTGAAGAATTGGTTCCAACCTCTAGATCGTACTGAAACCACGAACGACATTTAGTTATCGACGCTTGGATGATATGCAAACGCTGAATCCTTGGAGTGATGCAAGTCGAGGGATGGAGTGGCAAAACTTCGACTTGTGCTTGAGCGCTTGAGCGGGTAGGTTTTGGCAACTCGATGAGTGAAACCGACTGCGTATTTTGCAAACTCATATCCGGTGAACTGGAAAGGAGTGTTATCTATCAGGACGACCTCTGCCTCGCGTTGATGGATATTCAGCCGGTTACTCCGGGTCATGCTTTGGTTGTTCCTCGTAGACACGCGGCGTATCTCGCAGATCTGGATGCAGAGGATGGTGCGCAAATGTTCCGCGCTGCTCAACGCGTCGCGGCAGCCTTACGCGAATGTGGGGTGAAGTGTGAAGGAGTAAACTTTTTCTTGCCGATGGTGAGGCTGCCGGGCAGGAGGTCTTTCATGTTCACTTACATGTTTTCCCGCGTTACTCGGGCGATGGATTCGGGCTAAAGCTTCCCGCGGACTATCACGACAGGCCTCCTCGTGTAGAGTTGAACCAAATAGCTCAGAAGATCCGGCTTGCATTGGGTTAGAGCTTCTTAAATTTAAGCTCCTGCCCATTACTGTACAGAACCAACTCCGTAACGCGTCCCGACGCGTCTTTCACAAAAACAAACTCCGCCGCGCGCTCACGCAGAAAGAACTTCGTCTCTGATTCGGCGAGAAGTTCGAACTTAGCTCCATTCGGGTTCTTAACTATCAGTTTGCCATCCTCGATCAAGATGGAGTATTTGACGCCGTTGAATTCGTAGTCGCCGGCGTAGTCGCCAAACTTTTGCACATCAACTTGTGCGATCGTTTTTTCGGCAAGGTAATCTGCCCAGCCGTAAACTTTTGCGATCCCGCGTAGGATCTCGGCACAGAGTGCGTCGCCCTGTTCTCCGTTAGTCATCACGATTGCGCCCTGGCCAGTTGAGGCGTAAGCCAACAGGCGGGTCCGAAATCCCGTGTTGGCGCCGCCGTGAGAAAAGCGCAATGCTTTTGGTCCATCGCCGATTACTGTGATTCCGAGTCCCCAACCACCTGTCTGTTTGGTAAGCATCTGTTTGACCATCTCGCGCGAAAGAATTTTTTTAGATTTGCCGGCGTACGCCTGCTGTAACTCGATCGCGAAGCGAGCCAGATCAGACGGAGTGGTCCACAATCCAGCGGCAGCCATCTCCGGGTGAATGAACCATTTGAACGGAGGACGCTGGCCGTTCGGGGCGTAGCCGATGGCCGCGTAGGCCAACAGATCCGGTGGCAGGAGCTGCTGATAAGTGCTGTGTTTCATGTCGAGCTTTTTCAGAACAGTTTCATCCATCAACTCTGGAAATGGCTTCTTCGAAACATCTGTCAACAACAATTGCATCACGGTGAACCCGCCACCCGAATAGGACCACTTGGTCCCAGGACGTTCCACAACGCGGACGGGTTTTGTGTTGGCCGGTGCGCTTCCGTCGAGTATTTGCGGAACAGTAGGCAACGACTTCGAATCAGCGGGGTATCCACCGAATCCCCAAATGCTGGTACCGGCACTGTGACTCAACAGACCACGTAACGTGACTTTCTGTTCGGTCGTAAACTCGTTGTCAGGCATCTTCCAACTTACGAGTTTCAGGTTTACATCCTGATCGAGACTAAGTTTGCCGTCCTGAACCATTTTCAAAGCCGCCATCGCCGCCACGGGCTTGCTGACCGATCCGGCTTGAAAAATAGTATCGACAGTCACCGGCAGATTGCCGTCGACATCTCTGACTCCATAGCCTTTCGCCCATTCGATTTTTCCGTTGTTGATTACAGCAACACTTACGCCCTTGACGTTGTAGTGCTTCATTCGCTCAGCAAGATTCATCGTGCTGACCGGTTCTCCTTTAATGAGAACGGCAGGAAGCAAACTATTTTCGACGAGGCTTATAGGGTCGCTGCCGGTTTTATCAGAGGGAAGCGTTTGCGCTAAGACGGCGTGGCTGAAAGGCTGAATCGCGAGTATCAGCAACAAACAGACAGATCCCAGTCTTGACTTCATAGGTTTATCGTTCCTTCGGCTGTTCTATGAACCTTGCAGACAGAATGGTGCTCTGAAAGCGTCTCACAGGTTACAACGCTCAAACGCGCTGATTCTTAACATCGAGGTAGACTTTTTCTTCCACTAGCGCGACGGCTCGGCCGATCTCACCAGTGACGACAGGGTCGCGGTTTTCAAGGACGGCGGTAGCGAAGTCGTCAATTAACGGTTGATGGATGTTCGTGGCGTTTGGGTGTGTTTCGATGCGCTCGCCGTCGGGAGTTAAGACTCGCATCGTTCCTTCATTGAGAACAGGAATGTGGATCGAGCCTTGTGAGCAGAAGAGATTGAAAGTGTCCTGTGGCTCGCGGGCGGCATGGGTAACAGTTAGGCTGCCACACGTCCCGCGCTCGAATTGAAAGACGGCGGTGGCAGTGTCTTCAACTTCACGATCGAAGAATGTGTTCGCAAGAGTTGCTTTAACGTCGCGCACGTCGCCGAAGATGTCGAGCAGTACTTCGATGCGGTGACAGCCAAAATCAAACATCGGGCCGCCGCCGGAGAGCCTCCGGTTTATTAACCACGCACGCGGATCGGATGCAGCAACGTCGAACCACTCGAAAGCGTTGATCTGCGCGACAACCGGGACACCCAGC
>DASTVU010000269.1:0-5457 GCA_035758935.1 Pyrinomonadaceae bacterium
AAAATATCTCAGCACTTAACGGCCTTGTCGCAGACATTAACAAGTCTTTACCAAACGCGAAGAGTGTGATTATCGACGCCCGTGCGACCAGAAAAATGTCGGAGTTCGAGGCATATCACTTCGATAATTTCATCCGTCAAACGCTTCCAACCATGCTCGATAAACCCGTGGTGCTCGGCACCACTCGCTATCGCATGCACAACGGCTACGCCACCCAGACTGGCGGTGGTTACAATTCTTACTACTCAGCCATCGTTAACTCTGCGCCAAAGACCCTTGCCGGGCGAAGCAAAACCAAAACGCCTCCGCTGGCTTTTATCATCAACGAACAATCGCCTGCGTTCGCGGATGTTCTGAGTGGCATGCAGTCAGCAGGACAAGCTTTGATCGTTCAGGAAGGTGGAGCGCCGGCGGTCGAAACATTCACGATATCGCTGCCCGACGGTGTCAAAGTGGCGATGCGCACTTCCGAACTGGTCAACCCCGACGGTTCCATCGATCTTCAACCCGACGTGACTGTTGCAAAAGGCGCGACAGAAGAAGCGCTGAAAGCACTCCAGGAAAACAAAATCGCGCAACGATCGATTCGAAACACGGCTCCGCTAACAACAAAAACTACCGAGAAGGATGAGCCATATGCAGACATGGTTTTTCCGAACGTCGAGTATCGCTTGCTGGCGTTGTTTCGTTACTACAACGTAATCAACTATTTCTTTCCTTACAAACACCTCATCGGCGACTCATGGAACACCGTGCTCACGCGCTACATCCCGAAGTTTGAGGCAAACAAAGACGCTTTGGATTATCAGTTGACGGTGCGCGAACTGGTGACGGAAATGCGTGACTCACACGGCGTGCTGCGAAACGCAAATGCGGCGGCGGAAAAGCTCGGCTCGTTTTTCCCGCCGGTTGTTTGCGGCTATCGGGAAGGTCAGTCGGTGATAACGAAGGTGTTGGACGACAAGTTACCGGTCAAAGTTGGTGATGTAATCCTGGGTGTAGATGGTGAACCGGTTGAGAAGAGGCGCGAGTTCCTGGCACGCTACACAGCTGCGTCAACAGAGCAGTCGTTGATGAGGAATGTAAATGGTCGTTTGCTGTTTGGTCCAAAGGATAGTGTCCTCAAGGTAAAAGTGCGTGGCGCGTCAGGTGAAGTTCGCGACGTTGAACTCATTCGTTCATTGTCCTTCGCAGTCGATCCAAAACTCGTGAGCATACTTGAACGGAGTACGCCTGTTATGCAGGTGCTGCCGAGCGGCTTCGGCTATGTTGATCTCGACCGATTGCAGGTTGGCGAGATCGACAAGATGTTCGAGACCATTAAAGGCACGCCGGCGGTCATTCTCGACATGCGTGGTTATCCAAATGGCACGGCATGGTCCATCGCTCCGCGTTTGACTAACAAGGGAAATGTCGTTGCTGCGTTGTTTTCACGACCGCTTCTGGAAGCCACCAGTCTTGCAGACTCAGAATTGGCTGAGACGCCAAATTACTCCTTTTCGCAAAGACTGCCGGATGGGCCAGGTGATGTTTATCGCGGCAAGGTCGTTGTGCTGATAAATGAAGATGCGATCAGCCAGGCGGAACATAGTTGCATGATGTTTGAAGCGGCAACCGACGTGACGTTTATCGGAACGCCAACCGCGGGCGCTAATGGCGATATCACTTACATGGTCCTGCCGGGGAATTTGACCGTCAGTTTCAGCGGGCACGACGTGCGACATGCGGATGGGCGTCAGTTGCAGCGAGTCGGGATACAACCGACGATCAAAGTGTCGCCGACAATTCGCGGGTTAATTGACGGCCGCGACGAGATCCTCGAAGAAGCCGTCAGGTTCCTCCAGAAGAAGGGAAGCGAATAGCCGGATCCACAGATTACGCAGATGAATCTTTGTAATCTGTGGATAGATCTAGCCGAAGTGGAGAAACCAGAAGAGACTTATTACAAGACCGGCAAGGAACGAGTGCGAAAAGATGTTCCGCAACAGGATCGGGCGGCTTCCTCCGTCTCGCGCAAGCTCCCAGAACTCAATTCCTCGTTCTTTCCAGAATAACGTAGTGGTCCAAGGCGAATAGACAGTTGGATTTGGCGCCGCAAGTCGTACCCGCACAATCTTAGGTCGCAGAAGCTTTCGATTCTGAGCGGCAATGCGCGCGGTGAACACCACTCCAAAAAGCAGAACGATAAATGTGATCCAGCGACGTACCTTCTCGTTCCAGAACACCCACGCCTCGTTGAAGAAGTTTTCAGCGATCGATTTAATTCGCGCCCATCGCGAAGGCCGTGGAGCAGGCTTGGGTGGCGCTGCCCAGCCTGGTCCATCGTTGACGGTGCGAGTTGAAGGCTGCCAGCCAAAAGTTCCTCGTGGCAGTTGATAAGTCGGATAAGCGGCCTTAACGTCCGTGTAAGTTACCATGCGCGCGCCGGCATGAAGACCCGCTTCGTAGATGTCGCGCCAGTATGGGTTGTAGCCCGACAAGCGTTCGTGGCAGACGGCGGCGGTGTAGAAGGCGTCCCGTGCCGCGCGCGTGTGCGGATACCGCTCGACGATCTCAAGATAGATCTTCAACGCACGAGCAAGCGTCTCGTGCTCCTGCATGTACGCAAAGAGACGCTGCGACTCATCCGGCGCACGATACCTTCCTTCCAGCGCGAAATAAGAGAGATGCCAGTAGCGGTTACCGGTCCAGAGAACAGGGTTGTAAAAAAGCAAACTGCTCGCTTCGTATTGATAACTCGCAAGTTGATACAGTGCTTCGGCCGTTGATTCATTGTCGCCAGCGCGAGTCACGGCTTGTTCCAGCCGGTCGAGATCATTGGCGGTCTGAATATCCAGCATTAACAGTTCATTGGTAATGATAGGATTTTGATCGACGTCCCATCTGGGGTCTTTAGCATCCTTGCAGTTATTAGTTCCGTTCTCACAGCCGCTCGAATAGAAGCGGGCTTCCGGATCCGCGACAGCACGAACCCTGGCAAACGTCGCACGCGCATCGTTCCAAAGATTTGCTCGCAGGTAACGGAGTCCGAGTGAGTAAGTAAGTTGATTCTTCTCGGGTAAGTTTGGATGGCGCTCGATGAATTTAGCGAGCTGCTCGATCGTCATCAACGTGTCGACAAAGTAAGCAACGTCAACCGTGTACTTCAGCGCCAGATACTGTTCGAGAGCGGCGTCAATGTCGCCCGAATCTTCAGAAACCATAGCGAGTAAACGTCGAGCGCCGGTGATCAACTCGCTCTTCGGATAATCACGTATCAACGTTTCGAGATTCTTTCGTGCTGAGGCGAAGTGTTGCAGACGATGTTCCGCGACGCCGATGGTCCAAAGGGCTTGGGCTCGTTCGTTGTTCTGCACACCATTTTGGAGTGCGCGCTGTGCGAAACGTACGGCGGCGTCGTTATTGTCGAGCTCGAGGTTCGCTTCCGCAACTCGCAGTGCGAAGCCGCCACCAACCGCGAGTTTCGGATAGCGGTCCAACAGACGCCTGCTAAACGCCAGGGTGCGCTCCACTATCTGGCGACTAGTTGCAGCAAGGTTCTTGTTCATTTCCCGGATTTTCTCCTCGCGCAGGCGACGGGATGCCGCAGCATCGTAATTGCCACTTGCATCGTTCACATCCTCGTAGTCTGGATAGGACACCTCGCCCGGATCGATCGAATAGTTGAAGATACTGTGATACGCATATGTGAGAGCCACTCGCGGCTCACCCGCAATCTCCTCCTCAACGCGTGACAGTTCTTCGTCAGTAGCGTGGTGCCGGACCATCTCTAGGGAGGTTGCCCCTTGAATTCGCGCGTTTTGGTCATTCTGGTCGCTCAACAAGCGGTAATACTCGACGAGCGCCGCAGCACGATCGCCTTTGCGAAGCATGAGATACGCGATCCAGCCTCTTGCGTCGTTGAAGTATCGGCCACGCGGATATTCCGTAATTACGCGTTTGAAACCGGCGAATGCAGCGCGCCACGCGTCGTCGATTGTTATTTCGTGACGTTTCGCATCTTCGCCTTCATGTAGATGTGCTTCATCGCCGCTGGTCGGCGTGTAAGTGATGCTGGTCTTCATGACGGACAGTGCAGTCATGAAGAGTGCGGCCTCACGTTTTTCGCTGTGCGGGTACTTGCGCGCGAGAGCACTGAATGCGCGAGAAGCTTCTTCCAACTCATTGTTACGATAGAGTCCCGCCGCTCTCAGATAGGCAACGTTGTCTTTGAGATTGACGTCGGATGCGGCTGGTCCTAATGCCTGTTCAACTTCCTCACGTGATTTTTTCTGATCATGAAGCGTGCGCGCGGCGAGGTATGCCTGCACGCGTGAGGCCGGTGAACCCTGACCCAGCGCGGTTAGTGCATCGAGTTTGTCGATAGCTCCGTTTCGTCTGTGTTCGCGATCGACTGGATTGAACCAGACATTGCGCGCGTGATGAGTGCGATTTAAATATTCGATCAGCCGGTTACGTGCTTCTGTAGTCTTTCCTTTCTTTTCAAGGTCTGCGACGCCTTCCCAAAATTCATCAACGGCACGCGAGCGTCTTTCGCCGCGCGTGTAATTGTCTTCAGCAGTGTTTTCATCGAGCAAGGTAGCACCCCACGCGTTCGTTGCATCCGCGAAAATTGGCAACGGCGGCAGACGGCCCATGTCGGTGTAATCCTCGGAGTCGTTGAAGCGGACCGAGTCGTATGTTCCAAGCCAGACACAACCGAGGGCAGTAGCGGCGAGTGTGACAATGAGCAAGAGTGCGCGTGGAAGAGTGCGATTTATTTTGGAATTCATCACTCCACTTTACCTTCGATAAATATTTCGTTTTGTGCTGAATATGAGTGCTTGGTTTCGGTTTGCATTGCGACTGAAACGCGGGTCGTTCGAGGCAGGTCGCTGTTTAGGATTAATATTGTGGTCAGTGTTTGTCCGGGAGGCAGAAAATCAATGTTCACTCGAAGCACGTCCGCGCGTAGTTCACTACAAGGTTGTGGTTCATTCGCAGGTCCACCATCGCACAGCGGTTGAACCGATACACCGGGGCGTGCGCTCAACCTCATAAAGCTTCCAGCCGGCACGATTAGATCCACTTTCAGGGAGCCTATGGTGGGACTTGCGGAGCCGCCGTTAGTAAATTCAAGGGTAAACAGTCGCGTGCTGCTGAATTGTGGCTCTTGTTTCAAGCGAACGTAAATCCCTGGGTAGGAATCCTCATCGTTGAGCGCGTGAGTCACCTGAAGAAGAGTGAGTGTGGTCGGATCGTCTTGTGCTGGAAGTCGGAAAACGCAGATGCCCAGCAGTTTCTCGCCTGCCAGCCTGCGTACTATTCGAGACGTAATCCGCAAAGACTCGGAACTTGGTAAATCAATGACGAGCACATCGCCGGCGCGCATATTGAGACCATCGATGACATCCTCTGTCCGGGCGCGAAACGCAAAACGCCGTTCGGCAGACGCAAACGAATGCTGATCGATCAATT
>DASTVU010000270.1:0-6374 GCA_035758935.1 Pyrinomonadaceae bacterium
ATCGACAATAACGGCGCCGTTCGGAACGTCCTTCAGCATGGCTCGCGTGACGAGTTTCGGAGCCGCCGCACCTGGAACGAGCACTGCGCCGACGATTAGATCTGCCTGCGAGATCGCGTCGTGAATCATGTAAGCACTGGATGCGAGCGTTGAAATCTTCGAAAGGAAAATGTCGTCGAGCTCGCGTAGTCGATCGAGATTGTTATCGATGATCGTGACGACGGCATTCATACCCACCGCCATCTTCGCTGCGTTTGTGCCAACGACGCCGCCACCAATGATCACCACGCGCGCTGCGGGCACGCCTGGAACGCCACCTAACAAAATTCCTCGCCCGCCACTCATCTTCTCGAGATAGTGTGCGCCTACCTGGATCGACATACGTCCCGCTACTTCCGACATCGGCGTCAACAACGGCAACGTACCCCGTCGATCGGTAATTGTTTCGTAAGCGATGCCGGTGACTTTGCGTTTGAGCAACTCGTCGGTGAGTGCGTGATCCGGCGCCAGATGCAGGTAAGTGAACAGCAACTGACCTTCGCGCATGCGCGGATATTCCGGCGCGATCGGTTCTTTTACTTTCACGATCATCTCGGCGGTGGCCCAAACCTCGTCAGCCGACGGCACAATCGTGGCTCCAGCGCGTTCGTAAAGTGAATCTTCAAATCCCGACCCTGCGCCGGCGTTGAGTTCAACTCGGATGTCGTGACCGGCGTCTTTAAGCGCACGAACGCCGGCAGGGGTTAATCCGACTCGATATTCGTTGTCTTTGATTTCTTTAGGAAGACCAATAATCATTGCGGAGACTCGACCTGGTCGATCTGTGCGCGTTGGAGCTTGCCGCTGAAGTCTACGTAGATCGACTTCCACTCAGAAAAAATGTCGAGCACCTGAGTTCCTGCTTCGCGATGACCATTGCCTGTGGCTTTGGTGCCGCCAAACGGCAGATGGACTTCCGCGCCAATTGTTGAGGCGTTCACATAGAAGATCCCGGTATACATCTCGTTCATCGCTTTGAAGGCGCGATTGACGTTCTGAGTGTAGATCGCTGCGGAGAGTCCATAACGTACACCGTTTGCGATCTGAATTGCGTCTTCGATTGAGTTTGCCGGAATGACCGTGGTGACTGGTCCAAAAATCTCTTCCTGCGCGATGCGCATATCCGGCGTCGCGTCGGTGAAGACAGTCGGCTCGATGAAATGACCGTTTGCGTAATCACCCTTCGAAAGACGACGACCGCCGCAAGCCAACTTCGCGCCATCATCGTTACGCCCGATGCGGATGTAACTCATGATCTTCTCGACGGCGTCGTTATTGATCACTGGACCAACGTCAGTCTTTGGATCAGCGCCGTTTCCAACACGCAGTGCTTTTGTATTCTCGACGAGCTTCGTGACGAACTGTTTGTAAACTTTCTTGTGGACCACGAGGCGCGACGACGCCGTACAACGTTGCCCTGACGTACCAAAGGCGCCCCAAATGGCGCCTTCAACAGCTAAATCGATATCGGCATCGTCCATCACGATGATGGCATTCTTACCGCCCATCTCGAGCGAGCAGATCGCGTTTCGCTCAGCGCAGGCAGAAGCGACGATACGGCCGGTTTCAGTCGAGCCCGTGAATGAAATCAGGCGGAGGGCGGGATGATTAGTCATTGCCGCACCGACGGTCTCGCCGAATCCGGTGACGAGATTCACAACACCCGGCGGAATGCCTGCTTCCTCCGTCGCTTTCACAAGATTGTAGGTTGAAAGCGGAGTGTCTTCGGCCGGCTTGATAACAACGGTATTGCCGCAAACCAACGCCGGAATTAGTTTCCACGAGGGGATCGCCATCGGGAAATTCCAGGGCGTGATCAGACCGCAAAGTCCAACCGGTTGCCGGATGCACATAGCAAACTTGTCGCGCATCTCGGCAGGTGTGGTGAACCCGTGCAGGCGCCGTCCTTCACCGGCGGTGTAGTACGTGCAATCGATTGCTTCCTGAACGTCGCCACCGGCTTCTTTCAAAACCTTGCCCATCTCGCGCGTCATGTCGGCGGTGTACTGGTCCTTGTCGCGGATCAGTATCTCGCCGAGACGAAACAACAATTCAGCGCGTTTCGGTGCGGGAGTATTGCGCCAGCGATCGAATGCGCCCTGCGCGGCGTTGACCGCATCGTTTATGTCTTCGCTGGTGGAAAGTGGAAAGCGTCCGACGATATCGCGATTGTCGGCTGGGTTGATGTTTTCAAACATCTCGCCCGACTGGCTCGCCACCCACTTGCCGTCGATGTAATTTTGGTAAGTCTTGACTGCGGTCCGTGCAGCATTCCGCGCCGCCAGTTTTCCGCTGGTTTTTGAAATCGCCTTTTTTGCCTGAGCCATATTCGTAAGTGCCGATTGTCAATTGCCAATTGCCAATTGCAAATTTTAGCCTCACGAAAGCCTAACAATCGGCAATCGGAAATTGGCAATCGGCAATGATCTTATTGATACGTAAACTGGACGATCACTGGAAACAGTCGATCGCCTTTCGGGTCTCGCTGGATCCTGGTGACATTCAAAACGATCGGATCGCCCGCCTTGAGACCACTTAACACACGTTGAAAATCGGCGAGCGAAGTCACCGGAACGCGATTGATGCGATTGATTACGTCGCTCACGACGAGTGCCTGTCCGCCACCGGAATTGCGCAGTTCAGCTATCAGTCCGTTTGGATCGATGTCCTTGACATAAAGACCCTGAACGCCGGTCAGGTGTCGATCCGCGAGAAGCTGAGGAGTCAGTTCTGCGAGCGTGATTCCGAGATGCAGAGCGTTGCCTTTCGGGGCAGGATCTTTCGAACCGGGCGTTGTTGGTGCTGTCCACTCGCGTGAACTTTGAGACGGTCGCTCACCGAGGGTGACTTGCACAGTTTTCTTTTCGAGTTTGCCGTTAGTGTCTCTCAGAAAAGTGAGTGCGACCTGCTGGCCAACCGGCGTGCTTGCGACACGCTGAATAAGATCCTGTGCGTTGGTAACGGGAGCGTTTTCGAAATCGGTGATAATGTCGTTGGGCTGAAGACCTACTTTAGCTGCCGGAGTAGGCAGACCATTTTCGCCCCTGTCCGCTACGGTCGTGACAATCGCTCCCTTCGCTTCCGCGAGACCATAGACTTTCGCAAACTCGTCGTGCACTGATTCGAGTGTTATACCGAGATAGCCGCGTTTGACTTTGCCCTGGGCGATTAGCTGTTTGTAGACGAAAGCGGTTTCGTTTGCGGGAAGCGCGAAACCAATACCGTTGTAGTCGCCGGTCGACGTCGCGATTTGCGAGTTCATGCCGATCACCTCGCCCCGCATGTTGACGAGTGGTCCACCACTGTTGCCACGATTGATAGCGGCGTCAGTTTGCAGAAAGCGCTGGAACACGTTGAAGTAAGGAGTTTCACGTTCCTTTTTCGAGATGATTCCTGCGGTCACTGTTTGGTCGAGACCGAATGGCGAACCCATTGCCAGCACCCAGTCGCCTACCTGCGCTGCGTTTGAATCGCCGAGCGTAACCGTGGGCAGATCCTTTGGCGCTTCGATTTTAATCACGGCAACATCGGTTTCCGGATCGACACCGACCACGGTGCCACGATACTTCTCACCTGACTGCAATCCGACAGTGATCCGGTTCGCGTCCTCGATGACGTGGTTGTTGGTCAGAATGTAGCCCTTAGGACTGACGATAAATCCACTTCCGACGCCACGGGTTGGACGTCGCTGGCGGCGGAACATGTCCAGCAGCGGGTTATTAGTCGACTGGTCTTCCTTATCTTCGTCTTTTTCGCTGACCTCCGCCTGTGTTTGGGTGGTTTCGATGTTGACGACAGCCGGCTCGACGCGGCGAGCAATCTCGGCGAAGGACGCCGAAAGTGCCTCAGGCGCGCGCGCAATCTGGAGGTCGGGCTGCGCCGAAGTGGGCCGGCCCGATAACATCGCGCCGATGCCGATTCCGGCCAGTAAACATGCAACTGCGAGCGCTGCAATCCACACGCGCAGTTTTTTCAGAATCGTCCGTTCTTGTTCGGTTGTGTTGTTCTTGGAAACGTCAAACATAATTCACACCACCTTCTGGAAAATCGGGCCCGGCGAAAGGGCTAGAGTATAGCGAAAGGGTTTTTTATTTGCTATGGAAGGGCGTCAATTACGGCCGCAGGAGCACCTTCATAACACCTTTCGTCCCGGCGCGGCGCATCGCGTGAACACCATTTGATAGCCGATACTCCTCGCTAATTAGGCTATCGACGTCGATCGCGGCTTTTTTCAATAGATCAAGCGCAGGACTGAAGCGCCCACACCGCGAGCCGACGATTGAAATCTCATCAACCACGATCCGTGCGGCGTCCAGTTCCGTTTTTCCATGAAAAGTCGACTTCAAAACCAGTTGACCCCTTGGATGGAGGAGGTCGAGGGCGAGGCCAAACCCACTCGCGGCGCCTGAGGCTTCGACTACGACGTCAAACTGTTGTTTGCGTTTAGCGGCGGTTTTTGGAGTTGCGATCTCGATACCGCGACGTTCGGCGATTCGCAGTTTGGGGGAATGTTTGCCGATCAGGAGTACAGCCGCACCGGTCAGCCCGATCACTTGCGCGCATAGCAATCCGAGTTTGCCGTCGCCGATGACGGCCACTCGATCTGATTTGTTGATGTTTACGCGTTCGAGTACGCCGCAAGCAGCCGCGAGTGGTTCAGTAAACACTGCATGCTCGTCGGGGATGTTGTCTGGAACGCGCAGCAGATTTATCGCTGGAAGTTGGAGAAACTCGGCATGTGCACCGTCCCGGCCGTGTATGCCAAGCACGGTGCGATTAGCGCAGTGTCTCGAGTCGCCGCCACGACACAAATCGCAGTTACCACAGCCAGCGTTTATCTCACCAACAACACGACGACCGATGAGCGCCCGGTCAGCGCTGTCTTCCACGACGCCGACAAACTCATGACCGATCGTCCCATTGAACCCCGCATAGCCGCGAGCGATTTCCAGATCCGTGTTGCAAATGCCTGAGAGGAGCACGCGTACCAGCGCCTCATCAGCCTGATTCGGCCCCTCAACATCTTTAACTGCCAGACGTTTTTTATTAACTCGGAGGGCCAGCATTTCTTTGTGTTTTGTTCTTTGTACTTGGTGCTTTGACAAAATACAAAGTACTAAGCACAAACCACAAATCAGAATGTTTTACTTCTCGTGTACGCGTTCTGTGGCGTGAGTTCGATGACCTGCTTCGTTCCGGTGACAGTAACGGGCAAACGCCATTCTAGTTGTTCATCGCCGGAAAGCGTCGCGTGTAACCACCAACTGCCGGGCGCGAGCAGCACCGATCCCGATCCTTGTTTATCAAGACGCGCGTTTACCGGCGCGCGACCCTTCATCCGCTCCTTCAGAAAGTCTTCGAAGCGTTTGCCAGGGCGTGTTTCCGTAAAGAACTCGTGTCGTACCGCAATGATATCGACCGGATAGAGACTGACAGCAACATCCAACGTTTGACCAACACTGTCCGGAGTTTGCTTGATCAAGATCTGGAGCGACGTTCGCTCGGCAGACTCAACCTGGGCAGCACTTTCGGGAAGTCGCCGATAAATCAACCATCCCGCGCCGACGAGCACAAAGATCAAACCTGCCTGCAAGACGAGTATTGCCAGGCCACGAAATGTGCTGAAGCGCTTCAATCCCAACATGTTTGGCGGAGACGACATCGATTACTGTGCTTTGAACGAGCGAACAAAGGTTACGAGTGAGTTGACCTCTTTTTCTTTGAGTTTATCAGAGAAGGCAGGCATGTTGCCGCGCACATTCCGCCCGTTCATGATCGAGTTAAAGATGCGTTCGTCGCTGACGTCGGTTTGCCATTGTGCGTCTGTTAAATCGCGCGCATGGCTGAATCTTCCTTTTGACGTTTTGGCTTTGCCGTCGTTTCCATGGCAAGAAACGCAATGACGACGATACAACCTCGACGCAGGAGGTGGCGGCGTGCTGAAGGCCGATGCAAACAACGGCAGGGAAAACATCGTCGCTACCAGTAGTCCGAAATAGACTCTCATGCCCAGCCCATCATACCCACGCCCACACGCAGAAACCAAATAAGATCTAATCTCCGTTCCAGCCGCGTTCATCTCCGGCTTAAATGAGTTATTATTACGCGGTAATCCCCGTAACCTGCAAAACCAGGACAATTCAATTGACTGAAATCGAGATCAATAAACTGCGTGAAGAGTGTGGTGTTTTCGGAATCTACGGACATCCCGAAGCGGCGCGTTTGACTTATCTGGGTTTGTACGCGCTTCAGCATCGCGGGCAGGAGTCGTGTGGGATCGTTGCTTCCGACGGTGCTGAACTTCGCATTGAACGCGCAATGGGACACGTTTCCGA
>DASTVU010000271.1:0-2487 GCA_035758935.1 Pyrinomonadaceae bacterium
CGTGATGCGCAACTACGAAGGTTTCCTCGGCGGTGGCGGTCGTCTGCGCGGACGTCGAGCCTAATCCATCATGGCGAAAGTTATTGTACTCATGGGTGCGCCTGGTGCCGGAAAGGGCACGCAGGCGCGCTTGC
Organism: Pyrinomonadaceae bacterium; assembly: GCA_035758935.1. GTDB lineage: Bacteria > Acidobacteriota > Blastocatellia > Pyrinomonadales > Pyrinomonadaceae > PSRF01. Next base: position 135 of record DASTVU010000271.1, read on the forward strand.
TTCAAGATCGTCTGCACTTGCCGCAGATCTCTACGGGAGATATTTTTCGCTCTTTGAAAACTGCGCAAACTCCTCTGGCACAGGAAGTTAGGGAGATCATGGAACGAGGACAACTCGTTCCCGACGACCTGACAATTCAACTCGTCAAAGAACGCACCGCGCAGGAAGATGCGCGCAACGGCTACATCCTCGACGGCTTTCCGCGAACTCCGGCGCAGGCAATCAGCTTTGAAGAACTGGCAGCAGAGCAGGGCAACACAATCATCGCGATTTTGATCGACGTACCACAGGACTTTCTCGTGAAACGAATGACGGGCCGGCGAAACTGTCCTGTCTGTGGCGAGATTTACAACATCTTTTTCAAACCGCCCAAGCACGACAATGTGTGCGACTTTCACCCGGAAGCTCAACTTGTGCACCGCGCCGACGACAACGTGGAAACTGTAGAGGCTCGCCTTGCAACTTATGAGAAGCAGACGCGCCCGCTGATCGATTACTACAAAGCAGCCGGGCTGTTGCGCACCGTTGATGGCGGTCGTGATCGCGAATCAATCTTTGTTGATCTTCTGGCGCTGATAAATACAGATGTTGTCTCGGCGTGAATCTGCATGAAACTCCGGCTAAAATAAGTCCGCAATGATTATCGGTAAATCAAAAAAAGAGTTGGAGAAAATGCGGGCCGCAGGTCGTCTGGTGGGGCAGGTGCTTGCGCATCTTCGCGGTCTCGTAAAGCCCGGTATTACAACATTGGAGGTTGATCGCGCAGCGGAGAAGATGATTCGCGATGCTGGCGCACTTCCAACCTTCAAGGGGTATAACGGTTTTCCGTTTTCAATCTGTGCTTCTGTCAACGAACAGATCGTGCATGGCTTTCCTTCGCAGTATGTCCTGAAGGAAGGCGACATCTTTTCAATCGACTGTGGCGTGACCCTCGAAGGTTTTGTCGGCGATACGGCCACGACCGTCCCGGTTGGCAACGTTGACGAGGAAAAACGCCGGTTGATTCGCGTCACGGAAGAATGTTTGGAGCGGGCCATTCAGCAATGTCGTGCCGGGAACCATTTGGGCGATATTGGCTGGGCGGTTCAGCAGCATGCAGAAGCCAATGGGTATTCCATCGTTCGGGACTACGTGGGACACGGAATCGGACGCCGGATGCACGAGGATCCGCAAATTCCGAACTACGGGCGGCCGGGACTAGGGTCCAAGATCAAGAATGGGTACGTCTTTGCGGTCGAGCCGATGGTGAACCAGGGCTCACATTTCACCAAAGTCCTGTCTGACGGCTGGACAGTCGTGACGGTCGACGGCAAGCCAAGCGCTCACGTCGAGCATACGATAGCTATTACTGAGGAGGGGCCTGAGGTGCTGACCCTCGTCTCCTCCGGTGCGACCTTGGAGCCTGCGGTAGTTTAGCCACCGATTACTCAGATTGTTTATAGAATCTGCGTAATCTGTGGATGCTGCTCGACTTGGCAAAGGGAATGCCGCATGCTATTATTCGCAGTTTGTCGGCAGCGTCAAAATTCCCTTCTGAGAGGATATGGCGAAGGAAGAAGCGATAGAAGTCATGGCAAAGGTGCTGGAGACTTTGCCTAACGCTATGTTTCGAGTCGAGTTGGAAGACAGCCAGCACCAGGTGCTTGCGCACATATCAGGGAAAATGCGCAAGCATTTTATTCGCATACTTCCGGGGGATAGGGTCTTAGTAGAGCTTTCGCCATACGATCTCAATCGCGGCCGGATCACGTATCGCTATAAATAGGTAACGAGGAACAGTCAGATGAAAGTCCGTGCGTCAGTAAAGAAGATGTGCGACAAGTGCAAGGTCATCCATCGCAAGGGTGTAGTGCGAGTGATCTGCTCTAATCCAAAACACAAACAGAGACAAGGATAACGAGAAATACAATGGCACGTGTAGCAGGAGTCGATTTACCACCAAACAAACGCGCCGAGATTGGTCTAACTTATATTTATGGCATTGGCCGCTCGCGCTCGAATTCTGTGCTCAAGGAAGCGGGCGTCAATCTCGACACTCGCGTCAGAGATCTTACTGAAGATGAGTTGAGCCGGATTCGTGCCATTCTGGAAGCGCAGGGAGAAATCGAAGGCGACCTTCGCAAGCGCGTTCAGATGGACATCAAGCGTTTGATGGATATCGGTTGCTATCGCGGCTTGCGTCATCGTCGTGCTCTGCCGGTGCGTGGCCAGCGAACACATACAAACGCTCGCACGCGCAAGGGCCCACGTCGTGCAACCATCGCGAAGAAGAAGGCACCGGGCAAGAAGTAACGTCATTGCCAATTGTCGATTGCCAATTGCCGATTTGGGCGGCACTGGTGGGTCGGAGAAA
>DASTVU010000272.1:0-7273 GCA_035758935.1 Pyrinomonadaceae bacterium
ACGACAAGCACGAGATCCGCGTCGCTCATCGCCCTGCGTGTTCGCGCCATTCCCAGAGTCTCAATATCGTCAGTCGTTTCGCGAAGTCCCGCCGTGTCCGTGAGAACTACAGGAATACCGTCGAGATCGACCGCCTCGGTGAGCGTATCGCGTGTGGTGCCCGGGATGTCGGTAACGATTGCTCGCTCACGCTCAACTAAACTATTGAAAAGACTGGACTTACCGACATTTGGTCGGCCTGTGATAGTAACTTGAATCCCCTCCTGAATTAACCTACCGGCGCTATAACTTCGCGCCAGTCTTTCAACACCTGCGGCGACTGTCGCTAAATCGCTATCGAGCTCATTCGCACGCACCGCCGGAAGATCGTCTTCAACAAACTCGAGCGCCGACTCCAACAAGACGATCACTTCGACAAGTTTTTCTTTAAATGGACCAAGCGCATCGGACAACTCTCCATTCAATTGACGAGAAGCTTGCTTCACTGCAGCGTCGGTCTGTGCCGCAATAAGATCCCGAATCGCTTCTGCCTGGGCCAGATTTATCTTTCCATTCGACAACGCCCGAAGCGTGAACTCGCCTGGACCGGCAAGCATCGCGCCCAACTCGAGTGTCGTATCGATAATGCTTCGCACAACAGCAGGCGAACCGTGACAACTGATCTCCACCACGTCCTCTCCAGTGAGAGAAAGCGGAGCTTGAAAACAAGTCAGCAGCACCTGGTCCAGGATCTCTTTGTCTCGCGGACGGCGCAAAGTGATGAGTGTCGCGCGTCTCGCTTCAACTTCCTCGAGATCACACATCTGCTGCGCGACCGCGATCGCTGTTGGGCCACTCAGACGAATGACGGCGAGAGCTCCGCGTCCTCTGGGTGTAGAAAGTGCGACGATCGTACTCATAATCAACGGAGGGTGAATTGTGTACTGCTGGAGGGGTACTTACGAGTCCTTGCGAGCAGAACTCTTTGGGCCAATTTTCAACTTGCGATCTGATCCTTCACCGATCGACTCGGTGTAGAGATCCTCACTATCGGCAAGGGTCAGGTGAATGATTCGTCTTTCGTTGGCACTCATCGGCTCAAACGTAAACGGCATCCCCGTCTGTCGCACTCTATTTGCGGCGAGATTGGCCATGGCCTGAAGCTCTGCTTCGCGAGTGGCGCGAAATCCATTCACATCGCAAACAAGCCGTGCACCGCCAGCAAGACTTCGACCGAAAACCTGATTAACAAGGTGCTGCAACGCCTCAAGCAGCTCGCCCGTTTGCGCCTGCAGTAATTCAGCGTCATTGCCTTCGATGTCCAGCACCTCGCCGGCAATACCCTGCTTCACTCCAACCCGCAATTGGAGACCGGTCATTTCGAAGACGTTCTTAAGAAAGTCCGCTGCTTGTTGAGAAACCTCTGTCATCGATCAGTCCTTCACTAACCTGTCGCCGGTGCGTTCAGCTTTTTTTTCTGTCCCGCTTTTCCCTTTGCCGGCGGCGGCTCAGGGACTTCTTCATCGTCAGATTTAGTCCAACGATTGATCAAGAACTGTTGCGTGAACCCGACGATATTACCAACGAGCCAGTACAAAACTAAACCCGACGGCGCAGTCCATAAAACGTAAAGCATGACAAGCGGCATACCGACTGCCATCATTTTTTTCTGCAAAGGATCTTGAGAAGGGACAGGCGTTACCAGTTGCAATACAACCATAGTGCCCGTCATCAGGATCGGCAGTATGTGAATTAAATATGGCTCAGCGGCAGAGAGATCCGGTATCCACAGAAAACTTGCCTGGCGGAAATCAAGCGAGATTGTGATCGCTCGATACAGCGCGAACAGAAACGGCATCTGAATCAGCAGCGGCAAACAACCGCCGAGCGGATTGCCCTCTTTCATCAGTCGCAGCTGGTCCATCTGCAATTCTTTCATGCGGGGATCGGTTTGCTTCATCCCCTTCATCTTCTCTTGCAGCTCTTTCATTTTCGGCGCGAGCTTCTGCGCCTTCTTCATTGCTTTCGAAGAGCGCCACTTCAGCGGAAAGAAAAGAGAGTAGATGACGATCGTGAACAGAATGATCGCGACACCATAACTGCCGGTTATTTTGAACAGGTAAGTGATCGCACGAAGAATCGGAACAGCCAGCGGACGTGAAACCCAACCGAGAAAACCGTAGTCGATCATTCCCTCGAGATCGATTGGTTGTTGTCGTTGGACTAGACCAGCGATGTCTTTACTGGCTTGAGTAAGCAGGTCGTGATCCTTTGGACCCGCGTAGATCACAATCCGGGATCCGTCCGTTGGAACGGGCATCAACGCCGTGGTCAAGAATCTCTTTTCCGGACTGCCTCCGTTTGGTTTGTGCTCGTAGGCAACCGTTCGATATTCGAGACCTTCCGTTGGCTTGTTGGGCACAGCCACCATACCGAAATAGGTATCGGCGACTCCGGCCCAGTCAACTGGTCCATTTAGTACGAGTTTATCTGGACTGCTGCTGTTCCCGTTGATGCCGGCAGGTGGATGGCGTTCCAACTTGCCGTTGACATAAGCGACTGCTTCGGGCTCCACTGAATAGAACGTGTGATGCGGCACTCCCTGATCGCCAATACTGGGACCAACCACCAGCTTGACCTGCGGTATTGTCTCGTCGCCACGCTTAACCAGTAACGAGAGATCCGTTTCGTAATAATTGGCGTCAAAGACGATCTTCTTTCGCACCTGAACTCGGTTTGCGTCTTCGAACACAAACGTGAGTTCTTTCTTCTCATCTTTTGCGAGATTTACGTCGACGTCGCCGGTTTCCTGAACTCCCTCAACTTTGTACGTTGATGAGCTGAGCGCTGCGTCCAAAGCAGCGTCGCCGGTTTGCAACTGAAACGGAACAAGGCGTGGCTGCCGTTTCAATCCCTCTTCCGAAATAAGTTGTAGGGGTACTTCTTCCTTCTTGGGCTTGGCGACGGAGTAAATGGGAACGTTAGTGAGCTTATTACTCTTTATAATCCAACTGATCGGCTCCGCACCGAGCGTGTCGAACTTCGCCTCATACAGAGGTGTCTTAACCGTGATGATCCGCTTTGGCGCAGCCGTCACATTTACAACTGGAGCTGCCGTCAGAGTCGCTGGTTGAGCGTTAGGATTCGCGCTTGGTGCAGGCGCTGAACTCGCTGACGGTGACGGAGTGGCGCCGGCTTGTTGATTCGGCGGCGGCGCAACCGGATAGAAATAACTCCACAGGAACAGGATCGCCGAGGAGAGCACTAACGCCAGTAAAAGTCTTTTTTGTTGCATCGTGTAGTAGAGGTATCAACCTCCGATATAACATTCACCCGCTCACTTAACAGGATCGTATCCACCTGGATGAAACGGATGACAACGAAGCAGTCGACGCACAGCCATGCCGCTTCCGCGCAGGGCGCCGTAGCGGGAGATTGCGTCAACAGCGTATTCCGAACATGTGGGAATAAATCTGCACGAAGGGGGTAGAAGCGGTGAAATCGCCAACTTATAAAACTTGAGTAATGAGATCAGAACGCTCTTCACAGCTAGCGCTTTTCAACAGTTTCGCGCGTTTCCAACCTTCCAACCTTTTCGATGATTCCCCTCAACTCCTGGCGCGGCGCATCAAGCTTTTGACTAAGAACCGCTGCTTTCGCGTTCAGGACCCAGTCGTATTTCCGCGTCAGTTCGCACATCAGCGTTTCGTTTGAGCGGAACGTTTCTCGCAGCAAACGCTTCGCGCGATTACGTTGCACCGCCTTCCCGAGGGCCTTCTTTGAAGCCGTCACTCCCAGGCGATGATTCAGTTCCTGATTTTCAATAACAAACGCGGTGATAAATACGCCTTCATACCGCTTGCCGTTCCGATAGACGTGCTGGAATTCTCCACTATCCCGCAAATACTTCCGCATGCATCACAGAAGTAATCATCTCAGTAATGAGCAGGCGTCAACCGCTTTCGGCCCTTGGCGCGACGTCTCTTCAAAACCAGGCGTCCGTTCTTGCTGGCCATTCGAGCCCGAAAGCCGTGAGTCTTTGCGCGCCGGCGGTTGTTAGGTTGGAAAGTGCGCTTCGACATAGAAATGAATTCTCCTTAAAAACGAAAACGCTAAGACTAACACGGATCTTACGAATCCGCCAAACCGGATTTACACCGGTAGATCCGCTAAAATCCGCGACTTTGCTCGGTCCTATCCGAGACCCGCCGATTCTCGCGTTTAACAATGGTGTGTACCAGAATCTTACTTCTGCTGTTCAAAACTCAGATTGGACAAACGGCGATCAGAGGGAGTTGTTTTATTCGCCTCACGGCCTTGATCACTCCGAAACTTCTATGTTAGTCTCCGCTCGCTTCGAAAGTCGCCGTCCTGTAAACAATTGATAGACAAGGGCTTTAAAGCATCACTTTAACACTGCGGTGTTTTTCCACTAGCTGTGGAAAACGTTGTGGAAAACCCGCTGGCGGTCGGATTTTTGGTATTTCGAATAGGAATAGCGGGGTAGGAGGCGGTTAGAGTGCTGCGCACGGATCGCTTGGCCACAGCGTACGATTCCACTACGCGGTCTTTAGTCAGATTGACGACCTTCCTCGAGCAGGTTTTTCGATGAGTGCTTCTGTAGAGACGACTAATGTTTGGGGCAGGATCCTCCACTCGCTTAAAGGCCGACTAAATCAACAAACACTCGATACATGGTTTAGCCCGATCCAATTTGAGAGCCTGGACAATTCGCAGCACGTGATTCGTTTGCGTGCGCCAAACCAGGTAATCAAAGATACAGTCGTCACTAATTACGGTAAGGTGCTGGCCGAGTCGTTGAATGAACTTCGGCTGTCGGGTTACTCCGTCGGTTGGGTTGTGGGAAAGGTAAGCGACTGGGTTCCCGAGAATCTCTCGTTGCCAGCCGTCAATTCCGAGTCGGTTAGGCACGATGAATCAGAACTAAACAACTCCAACTCTGTGCCCGCTACTGTTACGGAAGCGTCCCCGGCGCCGTCCGAGCCTTTACTTAGTTCAAAATACACTTACGACAGTTTCGTTGTTGGCTCCTGCAATCAGTTTGCACACGCTGCATCGCTGGCAGTCGCTGAAGCGCCGGGACGTACTTACAACCCGCTCTATCTATATGGTGGTGTGGGACTCGGCAAGACTCACCTGATGCATGCATGCGGACATGCGATCAAGTCCCGCAATCAACATCTGAAACTCTGCTACATCTCTTCCGAGCGTTTCATGAACGATCTGATCAACGCGATTCGTTACGATAAGACGCAGAGTTTTCGTGAGAAGTACCGGTCGGTCGATGTGTTGCTGATTGACGACGTTCAGTTCATGGCGGGCAAAGAGCGCACCCAGGAAGAGTTTTTCCACACCTTCAACGCCCTTTACGATCAACAAAAACAGATCGTGATCAGTTCTGATTGTCCTCCTCGTGAGATACCAACACTCGAGGAACGTCTTCACTCGCGATTTGAGTGGGGTTTGATTGCAGACATTGAGCCGCCTGACCTGGAAACGAAGATCGCGATTGTCAAACGAAAAGGCGATCAGATGCGAGTGACGATTCCCGACGATGTTGCGATGTTTATTGCGGGTCGCGTTAAGAGCAACATTCGTGAACTGGAAGGCTCCCTCGTTCGTTTAATTGCAATTTCTTCTCTTCGCGGAGAACCTATTTCGAAGTCGCTGGCCCAGGACGCGATCAGAAACATTGCTAAAGAAGAAGAGTCAGGCGTTATCACAATTCAGCAAATTCAAAAGGCAGTTGCACAAGCTTACAAGCTGACAAACGAAGAGTTGCTTTCGAAAAACAACGCCCGGCAAATCTCACATCCTCGCCAGGTGGCAATGTATCTTTGCAAGAACCTGACAAAACATAGCTATCCGGAGATCGGTCGTGCGTTTGGCGGCAAGCATCACACCACGGTGATGCATTCGGTTGAAAAAATTGAGGCTCTCGTCGCGACCGATGAAACTCTACAGAGGCTCATCAGTGAACTCTCGGAATCGCTTCAGAAATAGTTTCCGCTATGACAAAGAACCATCTACATTGGACGCCTCCTTGGAGTGCGCCAACTTGTTGGCGCTTTAGTATTTTTACCAAAGCGGTGACAAGTCACCGCACTCCAAGGTTTTTCACAGTCACACTGAGAACGTTTTGTGGAAATATGTTAATGTTCACGTCTTCTAAAATTTTCCGAAACTGCGACTGGAGCTTTGAACAGGCATCCACAGGGCAGACGGCGTCCTAAGTACTTTGATTTAGTGGGATTAGGTCTTTATTCACATATTCACAGGCACCTACTACTACTACTGAAAATAAATATTGGATAATAATTCTGAAGTAGAAGAATAGCGCGGGCGGTTTGTGGATTGTTTGAAGGAGTGAATGGCAATGCAATTTGTTGTGAGTAAGCAGAACCTGCAAAAAGAACTTGGCTTCGTGCAAGGTGTCGTCGAAAAGAAAAATACGATACCGGTGCTTTCAAACATACTCATCGAGTCTGTTGGCGAAAGTACGATCAGAATCACGGGCACTGATCTCGACGTGACGATTCGTTGCGACATGGATGCCGAAGAGATCACGACGCCAGGATCGATGTGTGTTCAGGCGCGAAAACTTTTCGAGATCGCTCGTTTGCTTCCGGATGCGCCCGTCAGTTTCAAAAAGGAAGACAACGAGTGGGTAACGGTGAAATGCGATCGCGCGCGATTCAAAATGGTTGGTGTTGCGCGAGATGCTTTTCCGGAAGTGCCATCGTTCAAATCTGCTCCGACGAAGCTTGCCGCCGGCGTTATCAAGACGTTTATCGACCGGACGATATTTGCCATCACGCAGGAAGAGTCGCGATATACGCTCTCCGGCGCCAAGTTTGTCTTGGACGACTCAGGCGCGCGAATGGTTACGACTGACGGTCATCGCCTCGCGTATGTGGAAAAGAAAGGCCTCGACCGAAATGGCGCCAACCAAAGCATCGACACATTGATTCCACGGAAAACACTAGCTGAGCTCACTAAGCTGACAACAGGTTTTGATGAAGAGATCAGTTTAGGTATGGATGAGAATCATATCTATTTCCAGACTGGTCCAAGACTGTTGATTTCGCGCATGCTCTATGGACAGTTTCCAAACTATGAAATGGTGATGCCTAAGAACAACGACAAGTCAGTCGAGTTCAATAGTAGTTTGCTGAATCATGCGATCAGGCGTGTTGCTTTGATGGCTGACGAAAGATCGCATGCGATTCGATTCCATCTCGAGCCGAATCAGCTAGTGATTAGTTCTCAAAAC
>DASTVU010000273.1:0-2640 GCA_035758935.1 Pyrinomonadaceae bacterium
TTGAGAGCCTCGGCCACCGTTGCCGAATCAGGCACGGGGACCGCTTCACCGTTTTTCAGTTGTACATTGATCTCGCTCATTTAACTCTCCCCAGACACGCCTAAAACCTTAGCCATTAACAACCAAAGCGCGTGCGGGGACCACAACAAAGACCTGAGTCCCGAGGCCGAAGACCATTCCCTACGATTTACGATTCACTAATATTTGTTACTTCAGTCGATCGGATTCGATAGGAGCGCCTTCGCCGCGCGCCCGCGTGGTTGCGGGTCGGCAATTAAAAAGTGAAGAATCGAGTAGTTGTTCGATTCATGACGAAGGTCTTCCGGAGCATCCTACCAAAAATTAGAAAAACACTAAGCAACGAACGCGGATTCTAGCAAAGCCTTTGTAATGGTGCAAGTTACAAATCAGCCACCTATCCACAGATTACACAGATTGTTTCTTAAAATCTGTGTAATCTGTGGATGAGGAACGCGGATTTGCGATACGATGTCCCGTCAATTCCACGCTTTGTTCATCCAAAATCTGTTGCCGACCAGGAGACATCAAACATGCGCTCTTTATCCCGCGCTTTAGTTGTCACTTCCTTACTCTGCTGCTTTGTCATTCAGATTCCAGCGCAAACGTCATCACGAACCAACGGTGGCGCGCGTCTGAAGACTACGACTGCTGACCCCAACGGATCAAAAGCGCCCGTCAGCGAAATGCGGAGCTCCATCGAACGTTATGCGATTGATCGTGGCAGTCTTCAAAGATCCTATCCCGTGGCGGGGTCGCGTTCGCGTCGTGAACGATTCAAGAAGTTCTATGAAGAATGGCTGAGCTCTCTCCAAAGTCAAAACTTCGACTCGATGAGTCAGGACGGCAAGATCGACTACATCCTGTTCAAAAACCATCTTGAATATGAGTTGCGACAACTCGATATTCAATCGCGCCAAATCAGTGAGATCGAACCGCTGATTCCGTTCGGCAACAAGATTATCGAGCTCGAAGAAGCACGCCGGCGCATGGAGCCAATAGATTCAGCCAAGCTAGCGGCGACGTTGAACGATTTGAGAAAACAGGTTGACGAGCGGCGCCGTGCGATCGAACTCGGTCTCAGATCCGAAGCCAGAGGCGGCGATACAAACACTCAAACCGGACGCATCAAGAAGACTGTCGGCAATCGCGCAGTCGCAGCGCTCAATGGTCTGCGCAACAACCTGCGAAACTGGTACACGTTCTACAACGGCTACGATCCGATGTTCACATGGTGGAATGAAGAACCGTACCGTTCACTCGATCAAGCGATGACGACCTACGCGACTTTCATCAGCGAGCGCGTGGTCGGCATCAGGACTGAAGGCGCCGCGCAACAGCAGACCGGACAGGGTCGTGGACCGGGCGGTGGTGGCGGAGGTGGTGGAAATTTCCAGGGTGGCGGTGGTGGACAAGGCTTCCAACGTCCCGGTGGCGGCAATGCACGACCGGGAGATTCGAGTGACATTGTCGGCGATCCGATCGGTCGTGAAGCACTGCTGAGCGAGTTGCGCTCAGAGATGATTCCCTACACACCGGAAGAGATTATCGCCATCGGTGAAAAAGAGATGGCCTGGTGTGAGAACGAGATGAAGAAGGCTTCGCGCGAACTGGGTTATGGCGACGATTGGCACAAAGCGCTCGAACACGTCAAAAATCTTTACGTCGAGCCCGGCAAACAGCCGCAGATGATTCGTGAGCTCGCACTCGAAGCGATCAAGTATGTCGAAGACAATAACCTAGTAACCGTTCCGGAACTCGCAAAAGAAACGTGGCGCATGGAGATGATGACTCCGGAGCGACAGCTTGTCAGTCCATTCTTTCTGGGCGGAGAAGTGATTCAAGTTTCCTTCCCCACCAACACGATGGCCCACGAACAAAAGATGATGAGCATGCGCGGCAACAATAGATATTTTTCACGCGCCACAGTTCATCATGAGTTGATTCCCGGTCACCACCTCCAGGGTTTTATGTCGGCGCGAAACAAACCGTATCGAGGTATCTTTGGGACGCCGTTCTGGAGCGAAGGCAATGCGCTTTACTGGGAGCTGTTGTTGTGGGATCTGGGTTTTGCCAGGAAGCCGGAGGAGAAGATCGGAATGCTCTTCTGGCGTATGCATCGTTGTGCGCGAATCATTTTCTCGCTCAGTTTCCATCTTGAGAAGATGACGCCGCAGGAGTGTATCGACTTGCTGGTGAACAAGGTCGGTCATGAACGCGATAACGCGACTGCTGAAGTGAGACGTTCGTTTGACGGCAGTTATGGCCCGCTTTACCAGATCGCGTATTTGATCGGCGGACTGCAGCAGTATTACATGCATAAGGAGCTGGTTGGTTCAGGCAAGATGACCAACCGCGCTTATAACGACGCGCTTTTGAAGGAGAATCGGATTCCGATCGAGATGTTGCGTGCGGCGATCACGAATCAGAAACTTACGAGGGACTTTGTGACGAACTGGAAATTCTATCCGTTGGGTAATTAGCCACGGATGAACACGGATTTATCTCCTATAATTTAGTTTTAGTTTCACAAACATTGGTTCGGTTGGCTTGACGCTGGGACGATAGAAGACTAGTTGCGGTGGCGGAGCGCTCGAGGTTAGAGCTCGTGTGCGCGCGTCC
>DASTVU010000274.1:0-7159 GCA_035758935.1 Pyrinomonadaceae bacterium
GAAGTCGCGAATGTCGTCGATCGCGACGTCATCAGTGAAGCCATTGGTTGCGGCCCAAATCACGAGCACCTGTTTTTCAACGTCCATCGGCTGATACTGAGGTTGCTTCAGGATCTCTGTCAGACGTTGACCACGGGCGAGCTGAGCCTGTGTAGCTTTGTCGAGGTCAGAACCGAACTGAGCAAATGCCTGCAACTCACGGAACTGTGCCAGGTCGAGACGAAGCGTTCCCGCAACCTGTTTCATCGCCTTGATCTGCGCTGAACCACCCACGCGCGACACGCTGTTACCGACGTTGATTGCCGGTCGGAAACCGCTGTTGAAGAGGTCGGCTTCGAGGAAGATCTGTCCGTCAGTAATCGAGATCACGTTCGTTGGAATATATGCCGAGATGTCGCCGGCCTGCGTTTCGATGATCGGCAAGCTGGTGAGTGAACCACCGCCCTTAAGATCAGAAAGTTTTGCGGCGCGTTCCAACAAGCGCGAGTGCAGATAGAAGACGTCTCCCGGATATGCTTCACGGCCCGGTGGACGTCGCAGCAACAACGAAATCTCGCGATACGCGGCCGCCTGCTTGGAAAGGTCGTCGTAAATTGTGAGCGCGTGACGTCCGTTGTCGCGGAAGTACTCGCCCATTGCTGCGCCCGAATATGGCGCCAAAAACTGCATCGCGGCGGGGTCGGATGCGGTCGCTTTGATCACGATGGTGTAGTCCATCGCGCCGTATTCCTGCAGCGTCCTTACTACCTGAGCCACCGTCGAAGCCTTCTGGCCAATCGCGACGTAGATGCAGATTACGTCTTTGCCCTTCTGGTTGATGATCGTGTCGACGGCAACTGCCGTCTTACCTGTTTGACGATCGCCGATGATCAGCTCGCGCTGTCCACGTCCGATCGGCACCATCGCGTCAATCGCTTTCAGACCTGTTTGCAGTGGTTCCTTCACGGGCTGCCGGTCGACTACACCCGGAGCGATGCGCTCAACGGGAAAATAGTGTTCAGTGACAATTGGACCACGGTCGTCGATCGGATTGCCGAGCACGTCAACCACACGGCCGACAAGCGCTTCTCCGACAGGCACCTGCATGATGCGTCCGGTGCGCTTTACGAGATCGCCTTCTTTGATTGTCTGAAAATCACCGAACAACACCGCACCAACTTTGTCCTCTTCAAGGTTGAGCGCCAGACCGCGAACGTCATGGGGAAACTCGAGCAGTTCGCCGGCCATGACTTTTTCAAGGCCGTGAAGTTCTGCGATACCGTCTCCGATCTTGATGACCGTTCCTACTTCGGTGACCGTAACGCCTGTTTCGAAGTTCTCGATCTGTTTGCGAATGATCTCGTTGATTTCGCTGGCTCTAATTGGTTCCATAATTTCCTCTACACACTAATGCGGCTTACGAATCTATCAACCTGCCAGTTCGTTGGCCAAACGGTCGAGATGGCTTTGCACCGATCCGTCAAAGATGGTTGAGCCAATCCGTGCAACCATTCCACCGATAATCTTTTCGTCGGTATTGAAGTCCAGTCGCACCTTGCGACCAGTAGTAGAAACCAGTGTTTCGTGCAGCTGTTTCTGCAATTCTTCCGGAATCGGCCGGGCTGTCGTGACAGTCGCCGCCACAATTCCGCCACGCTCGTCGAGCACGTAGCCATAACGAGCTGCCACTTCTCGCAACTGGGAGAGTCGCTGGTTCTTGAGCAAGACACGCAGAAAGCTTCCGGTGGTTTCTCGCACGCGTGTTCGCGAGATCAGATCCTCGAGTAGTTTGACTTTGTGATCGTAAATAATGGTGGGATTGGCGAAGACTTCTTTCAACTGTGGGTGCGATTCAATCATCGTCGCCCATTGGTCCAACTCTCTCTGGACTTCACGTTCTTCCCGTCGTTCGATGGCCACGTCGGCGAGTGCCGCAGCATAGCGGCGTGCAACCGTTTGCAAGCTCAAACCGTGGTCCTCCTCAGATCACCGATGTTCTCCTTGATCAATGCAGTGTCGTCTTCCGGCCTCATTTGACTACGCACTGACTCACGCGCCAGTTCAATACTTCGCTGCGCAAGAAACTGTCGTAATTCTTTGCGTGCGAGTTTGCCGGCCGTCTCGACCTCGCGCTGCGACTGCTGTTTGAGTTTCTCCATTTCGCGCGCAGTGGCAGCAGCCAAACGCTCACGCTCGGATCTTGCCTCTTCGTCGGCCTGCTTGTGGACCACGCGCACGTCTTCATGAAGCCGGCCCAAAAGATTGTCGGCTTCCGCGACCTTGGCCAACGCTCGTTCACGTTCCTGCTGCGCAGCGACGAGTTCCTGTTGGATCGCGCCGCGGCGCGCCCGCAGTGCCTGGCTGATCGGTTTGCGCAGTACAAAAATGGCCGCAGTGGTGAAGATGGCAAGATTCAAAAACTTCCACAGCTCAAGGCCCGGGTAGTTAGCCCACTCTAAAGTTTCTCCGGACGCAAATAAGAACAACATTTGTTTTTTAGGATTCGACGACCTTGTTATCGAGCAGGTCGACGCAGTATTTGAGAACTTATCAAATTTCCAATAGTGGCGGCCTGTGTCTCTAGTTCTCCCTTTGCCGCCTGTTCTTGTCTACGTGTAGTCTCGATTTGCGCAGCCACTTCCTTCGACATCTCGTCACGATACTTCCGCAGTTTTTCGTCTTTCTCCTTCAGACCTTGAGCGCGTTCTTTTTCCAGAAGCCTGTAGCCGTCGGCGCGAGCCTCTCGCAGCGCATCGTTGTATTTCCTCAGTTTCTCCTGGGTTTCAACGGCCATCGCCTCTGCTTCCTTGAGACGACCGGCAATTTGTTTTTCGCGCTCAGCCAGGATCTGGTTAATTGGCTTCAATAAAGTGCGATTCAGGACGAACACCATCACGGCCACCATTAACAGGTGGAGCAGTAACGTACCGTCAGGAACCAACTGAATTTGGGCCTCTAAAAGAATCATCCGATTCCTCTATCTATATATAAATTGTGGGCTACCGAAAAGCGCGCGAGTCTAACATGGTGCCAAAGTAGGGTCAACCGAAGGCGGGCCAACAAAGGGCCCAAACCGCACAAAAAGAGAGCTTTCGAAGAGTGACCGCGGATTCCTCACCGTGATTTTACATTGTGATGGCTGGACCGACTCGGACGTGTTTTACCTATTACATTTGGGCGGGCGGAACAAGTAGACTGTAGATCCGATCCAGGTCTTGGGTATTGAAAAAGCTGATCTCCAACTTCCCCTTGCCGTCGGCGGCCTGAAGAATTTTCACCTGAGTACCCAAAGCTCGTCTCAACTTTGTCTCTGCAGCTTTAATGTTCGGATCGACCGGTAGTTGTGGTCTTCTTGCCGGCTTCTCTTCACTCGCCTTCTGGACAAGGTGTTCCGTCGCTCGAACTGAGAGTCCACCGTCGATGATCTGTCGTGCAATACGTCGCTGAAGATCCGGATGATTCAAGGCCAATAGCGCCCGGGCGTGCCCGGTTGAAATTCGTCCCTCCTTCACCAGCTGCTGAATATCATCGGTCAGTTTCAGGAGACGCAGATAGTTTGTTATGTATGAACGATCGCGTCCGACTCTTGACGCCAGCGCCTCTTGCGTCAATCCCACCGTCTCGATCAGTTTCTTGTAGGCCTGCGCCTCTTCGATCGGGTTCAGATTTTCGCGTTGAATGTTTTCAATCAACGCGATCTCAAGGAGACTCTCGTCAGGGACTTCCTTTACTACGATGGGGACTCGAGGGATTCCCGCCAATTTTGCCGCGCGCCAACGTCGTTCGCCGGCGATCAACTCATAGCCGTCGCCCCTCCGCCGTACCACCAGTGGCTGCACGATCCCGTGACTTCGAATCGACTCAGCCAGGCTCTCAAGGCTTGCTTCATCGAAATGTGTTCGGGGCTGCATTGGCCCGGGCACGATGGAGTCGAGCTCGACTTCCGATGGCTCAGCACCGAGATCGATTGTGCTGTCAGAGGACAGGAGCGCTCCCAGCCCCCGTCCCAGCGCTTTTCGATTCATGAATAATCTCCCTGGCTAATTGTGAGTAAGCCTCAGCGCCTTTGGAGTGCGCGTCGTAATTGATAATGGGTTTGCCGTAACTCGGGGCCTCGGCGAGTCTGACGTTTCTGGGAATGACTGTCTGGAACACCTGCAACCCGTAGAAGTCCCGCAGGTCCGCGGCGACCGCGGCTGACAAGTTGGTCCGCTCGTCATACATCGTGAGCAACAGCCCCTCGATCATCAGGCCCGGATTATGAATGCGACGGATCCGAGCGAGTGTGTCGAAGAGTTCAGTGACGCCTTCAAGCGCGTAATACTCACACTGAATAGGAACCAGCAACGACTTCGCGGCGGTCAAAGCGTTAAGCGTGAGCAACCCAAGCGACGGCGGACAGTCAATAATGATGTGATCGTAATCAGCTTCGACTGCGGAAAGGGCGCTCTTAAGTCTGAATTCGCGGTGCTCAACTTCAACAAGTTCAATCTCTGCCCCGGCCAGGTCCTTATTTGAAGGAACGACTTTGAGCGACGGGATCGACGTCGGCAAGGCGACGGACGAGATTGGCTGGTCAAGAACGATGCTGTGGTAAAGCCCTCGGCGAAAACTTCCTCGCTGAATACCGATTCCGGAGGTCGCATTTCCCTGAGGATCGGCGTCGACGAGTAGGACCCGTTGGCCCCAGGAGGCAATAACAGCCGCGAGATTGACAGCGGTTGTGGTCTTTCCGACTCCGCCTTTTTGGTTGGCGACGGCTATGGACTTAGCCATTATTCAGTGATTCACCTCGTCGGCACGGTTGGCCGCCCTAACCTAACACACCCGAGGCAGAGCGGGCTACAGAGGGAGATGTTTCACGTGAAACATTTCAAGTAATGGGACACGTGAAACACCCTATACGGACTTTTGTTGGGCGGACAAATAGGCCAATAAGGTTGAGAGAGCCCCGGGAGTAAGGCCCGGGAGACGTCGTGCCTCGCCAAAGGTGAGGGGCTGGGCGCGGTCAAGCCGTTCTACGATTTCATTCGAGAGACCGCTGATGGTCCCAAACGGCGTCTGCCGAGGTATCTTCAGGGTGTCGTGTTGGTAGAGCTTTGCGACTGCGGCCTTTTGTGTTTCGAGGTATCCGGCATAAAGAGAGTCGGCGAGCACCGAATTAAGATCCGGCTCCGCGATCGGCTTCAGCTCGGCAGGCAACAGCGACATGATCAGTTCTGCCGTGACCTTGGGGCGTTTTGCCAGTTGTGACAGTGAAATCGAGTCGCCTAAGTCACCGCCAATTAGTGCGCTCACAGCGGCATGCTGAGCGTCGGCTCGGCGAAGACGCACTGTCTCCAGTGCATTTCTCAATTGCGCGAGTCGCGCCTGGCGGGCGTTGAACCGATCCCAATCGGAATCGCCGACAAGTCCGAGTTCCCTTCCATATCGCTCCAGCCGTTCGTCGGCGTTGTCATAACGCAGCGCAAGCCGGTATTCCGCGCGTGACGTGAAAATTCGATAAGGCTCATCGACGCCTTGTTTGATCAGATCCTCGACCAGAACGCCAATGTATGACTCTTCTCGTCGTAGCCTTAGAGACTCGCGCTTTTGCGTGTAAAGAGCAGCGTTGATACCCGCCAGCAATCCCTGACAACCCGCTTCTTCGTACCCCGTGGTGCCATTGATCTGGCCCGCATGAAATAGACCCGGCACTCGGGCTGTTTGGAGATCCGGCCCGAGCTCCCGCGGGTCTACAAAGTCGTACTCGATCGCGTACCCCGGCCGAATAACCCGCGCTTCCTCCATCCCCGGGATCATCCGGACGAGGTCCTGCTGCATCTCTGCCGGAAGCGAAGTCGAAAAGCCATTTAAATAGACTTCATTCGTGTCGTGTCCTTCGGGCTCGAGAAAGAGCTGATGACGTGACTTATCGGAGAATTTGACAACCTTGTCTTCTATTGAAGGACAGTATCGCGGCCCGACGCCCTTGATCTTTCCTGAATAAAGCGGCGACTCGGCAATATTCTCGCGAATTGCATCATGCACTTCAGGCGTCGTGTAGCCGATATAACACTTGATCTGCTTTTGCTCGAGGCTATCTGTCGAAAACGAAAACGGCACCGGTATCTCGTCGCCCGGTTGAGGCTCGAAAGCACTCCAATCAACAGTTCTTCCATCAAGCCGCGGCGGCGTTCCTGTCTTGAGCCGTCCGACGGGAAACCCAAGGCGCTTCAGCGCTTCTGATAATTCAATCGCCGCGGGCTCACCTGCACGTCCACCGGAATAAGTGCGACGGCCCGTATGAATTAACCCGTTTAGAAATGTGCCCGTCGCGACAACAACAGCCTGGGCGCCAAACCTTCGCCCGTCTTCCAATAAAACTCCCGCGAGCCGACCGTGATCGAGGATGAAATCGACAACTTTTCCCTGCCGTAGATGAAGATTCGAAGTCGCTTCGAGCGTCCTCCGCATCTCGGCTCGGTATCGCATGCGATCGGCTTGTGCCCTTGGAGATTGAACGGCAGGACCACGCGAACGATTCAGCAATCGAAACTGAATCCCGGTGCGATCGATGACTCGGCCCATGATTCCGCCGAGCGCATCCATCTCCCGAACGAGATGGCCCTTCGCAATTCCACCAATCGCGGGATTGCAGGACATTTGCCCGACGAGATCGAGATTCAAGGTAATCAGTCCGGTTTCAGCACCGAGGCGAGCTGCGGCCGACGCGGCCTCACAGCCTGCATGGCCGGCGCCAATCACGATTACATTGAAGACCTCATCAAACGACATAACTACTTCCCAATACAAAACGTCGCAAATATCTCAGACAGTATATCTTCCGTCGTCGTCTCACCCGTGATCTGGCCCAGAAACTTCAGCGCGTTGTGCAGCGGCACCAATATCAACTCTTCGCTGTGTCGTTCACTCAACGCTGTTCGTGCCGCCTCGAGTTCGCGTTGAGCGCTGCATAACAGATCGTAATGGCGAGCGTTTGTGATTAGAAGACTGTCGTCTTCGACACCATTGCTGTTTACGCTCGAAAGGATTGCAGCGCGTAGCGCATCCAATCCTTCGCCAGTACGTGCTGATACATTAATCGGTTGAAGCTCTTGAATACAACTTCTGAAACCCGGCAAATCACTCTTGTTCATCACGACGAGACGACGGGCGCCTGCAGTTTGATCAAGCAACT
>DASTVU010000275.1:0-6328 GCA_035758935.1 Pyrinomonadaceae bacterium
AACCCTTTCGATGAATTAATACCAAAGCGCCAACAAGTTGGCGCACTCCAAGGAGGCGTCCGATTACTTAATACTTCGCAACTCGCGGATCGACGTCCTCGGACCAGGCAGTGATGCCGCCTTTCAGATTGATAAGCCGGCCTGAATAGCCAGCGCGCTTCAGCGCTTCAATCGCTTTCGCACTGCGCACGCCGCCTTTGCAGTGAACAATCGTCTCAACCTCAGGATCGATCTCGTTCATACGGCTCACAACGTGACCCAGCGGGATCAACTTCGTTCCCGGTATCCGTGCGATCTCAAACTCGTGTGGCTCGCGCACGTCGATGATCTGGATCTTGTCGCCACGCAAACGACGCGCGTTGAGTTCAGTAGCGGAGATCTCCTCGAGCTTCGAGTCCGGCTGCGGCGTCTGATGCGCTGCCACACCGCAAAACTCTTCGTAGTCAATCAATTCTTTGATAGTCGCCTGTTCACCACAAACCGGACACTTCGGATCCTTCCGCAGTTTGAACTCACGGAACTTCATGGGCCAGGCGTCAAACAGCAACAGACGATTGATCAGCAAGTCTTCTGCGCCGAGAATGATCTTGATTGTTTCGTTTGCCTGGATCGCCCCCACGATACCCGGCAACACACCAAGCACTCCACCCTCGGCGCATGAAGGTACAAGGCCGGGCGGCGGCGGTTCCGGATAGAGACACCGGTAACACGCGCCCTTCTCGGCCCAGAAAACACTTGCCTGCCCTTCGAATCGGAATATCGAACCGTAGACGTTTGGTTTGCCGCTCAACACACACGCGTCGTTGACGAGGTAACGCGTCGGAAAGTTGTCAGTGCCGTCCACAATGATGTCGTAGTTGCGGAAGAGTCGCATTGCGTTATGACTCGTCAGCCGCGTCTCGTGCGTTTCGATCTCGATGTGTGGATTGATGTCGCGCAAACGATCGCGTGCAGACTCAATCTTTCGCCGGCCGAGATCTTTGGTACCGTGAATTATCTGGCGTTGTAGATTCGATTCTTCCACCACGTCAAAATCGACGATGCCAATCCGTCCCACACCAGCCGCCGCGAGATACATGCCGACGGGCGCGCCGAGGCCACCGGTTCCAATCATCAACACACTGGCGGCTTTCAGTCGCCGCTGCCCCTGCATCCCCACTTCAGGCATGATCAGGTGACGGCTGTAACGCAGGATCTCTTCGTTCGAAAGCTCCGGCAAAGCTTGCCCGACTTCCGATTCGATCACAGCGCCACCGGCGATTGAAGGAACGATCATGATCGTGTCGCCGTCTTTAACCGGCGTGTTGGGACCGGATGCGTGGCGTATGTCTTCGTCGTTTAGATAGACGTTGACGAAGTTGCGCAAAACGTTCTGATCGTTGAACAGATGCCGCCGCAACGCGGAATGATTTGACGTGAGCAGATCGAGCGCCTCACCCGCAGTTTTTGCTTCAACAACGATCTGCGACTGACCACCGGCGAACTGTCTGAGCGGCGCCGGAATTGTGATTGTGACTGGCATGATTTACCCCTTCAGGATTTTAGCCGCGGATTACGCGGATTTCTTCCGGATTAAATTTTGAACGATCCGGTTCCTGTTCCCATGAAAAAAGATCACCCGCGTGGCCCTCGCTTGTCGAAACAATTATGTACGAGTACGTGGGCCACGCATGCTCCAGGTCGTACTGTGACGGCCGGGCCGGCGAACCCGGATGCGAATGATAGAACCCCACAACTTCGAGCTCTTTCGAACGCGCGTATCGTTCACCATGCATGAGCTCTTCGGGCTGGATTAAAAAACGGTTTCGCTTTGCGCTCTCCTCGCGCGCGTTCGAGATCGGATACGTCTCTTTAACAACCTTCGTGTCCGCTTCGAAACGACCGAGCAGCAAGCCGCAACACTCGTACGGATAATCTCGCACGCCGTGCTCTCGAATTTCCGATAGAAGCTGCTCCGAAATACTGATCATTTTGACAGCGCTTGTTCGATGTCAGCAATAATGTCGTCGATCTTCTCAATGCCAACAGAGATGCGCACGAGTCCATCAACAATTCCCAATTCCTGTCGTCTCGCTGGAATTTGATCTCTATGGGACGCCGTCGCCGGATGTAGCACGCTCGTAAACACGTCTCCAAGACTCGTAGAACGCACAATCAACTTCAGCGCATCCATAAAACGAAACGCTTCTTCCTTCGTATCGTCTCGGAGCTCAATCGAAACAAGCCCGCCAATTCCCGGATAATGAACGCGACCGATGCTCTGGTGCTCCTTCAAATGACCAGCCAGCGTTCGCGCGTTTTCACAGTGGCGATCCATTCGCACGGCAAGTGTCTTCAAGCCACGCAGAATCTCGTGCGCATCCCAAACACCCGGCACACCACCCACCAGCTTCATCACGCTGACCAGCGCCGCACTGTCAAACTCGTCGCGAGAAACAACCAGCCCACCCATCGCATCAGCATGCCCGCCGAGATACTTCGTCGCGCTGTGCACAACCATGTCAGCACCCAGCTTTAAAGGCTGACGTAGATATGGCGTCGCAAACGTGTTGTCGATGATCAAGCGCGCGCCGTTCTCATGCGCGATCTCGACACACGCTTCGATATCACACACCTTCAACAACGGATTCGAAATCGTTTCCGCGATCATAACCTGTGGTCTAATTTCGCGTGCTTTGTCGCGTACTGCTGCAATGTTACTGAAATCGATGTGTGTGGTCTTGACGCCAAAATTCGCGAGGATATTGTTGAGTAGATTAGTCGTTGCTCCGTAAAGATCCTGTGACGCGAGCACTGTCGATCCGGCTTTGAGATCACAAGCAATCAGTGCCGCGTGAACGGCCGCCATACCGGTTGAGTACGCGCACGCAGTTGCACCCTCTTCAACTTCGCGCACAGCTTCTTCGAGTGCCGCAGTCGTCGGGTTGCCGTAACGAGTGTAGATGAATCCCTGTTTCTCACCGGCGAAGACGTCGTCGATCTCCTGCATCGTGTCGTAGGTGAAGGTTGCGCTTGCATAAATCGGAGTCGAAACGGGCATCGCATCCGGCAACGCTCGTCGCTCGCCACTGTGTACAAGTTTTGTCGTGATATCTCGCTTGGTTTCGTCTGTCATTGACTAATCCTGGTCGAGATAGCGCTCGCCACCATCACAAAGCACAGTCACTACCACAGCCGGTTCCCGCAACGATGCTGCCACTCGCCAGGCAGCAAAAACGTTGGCTCCGGAACTCGGGCCGACCAGCAATCCTTCTTCTCGGGCTAATTTACTGGTCATTAATAACGCATCTTCGGTAGCAACTTCCAGCGTTTCGGTGACGAGCGTCTCATCGAAGATTCCGGGAGTGATCGCCGTGGCCATGTGCTTCAACCCTTCGAGGCCGTGTAACGGCGATTCTGGTTGAACTGCAATCGCTTTTAGGTCCGGGTTTAGTTCGCGCAAACGTCTCGACACACCGACAAATGTGCCGGAGGTTCCGAGGCCTGTTACGAAATGAGTGACGCGACCATCAGTTTGCTCCCAGATCTCATTGGCAGTCGTTTCGTAGTGAGCAAGCCAGTTGGCGTCGTTGTTGTATTGATCCGGATAGAAATACTTTTCCGGGTTCGCAGCAAAGAGCTCGCGTGCGATTAGCTGTGCACCGTCGGTCGAAAGCATCGCATCTGTTTCCACGATCTCGACACCATAAGTCCGCAAGATTCGTTTGCGCCCGGGGCTCGCATTCTTCGGCAGGCAGACTTTGACTGAATACCCGCGCGACGCGCCGATCATCGCGTAAGCAATTCCGGTGTTGCCGCTGGTCGCGTCGATAATCGTCATACCGGGCTTTAACCTGCCGCTGCGTTCGCCTTCGAGAATCATCGAGAGCGCCGCACGGTCCTTTACAGACCCACCCGGATTCAGATGTTCTGCCTTCGCAAAAACCTTGACGCCGCGGTCCAACTCTTTCTCAATTAGCCGCAATCGCAAGAGTGGCGTGTGACCGACCTGGGCTTCTACTGTTCCCGGCTCAACCCCGACCTTCCAACTGTCCAAGACATCCAGATGCATAACGGTCCCCGGTTCGAAATAAAAACCGGTCGCAACTTTCGAAAAGTGCGACCGGTTCGGCGTCGAATTCTGCTGGTGGTTAGCTTATCCGCTACTCCTGCCCGCAAACGGCCTCTCGGTCGCGGTGCAATAACACCACTGACAGTAGAGACAACATGCGCAGGCCTTCATCATCATGACATTGAAAACTATAGGCGGCGCTCTTTTGACTGTCAAGCAGGCTTGTCGTTACTCTTTGCACATGTCTGATACATGGCCATCATTACCGCTCGACGAGTGGAAGGACAGTCTCGCCACTCTCCACATGTGGACGCAGATCGTAGGCAAAATCCGTCTGGCGCAAACGCCGCTGGTTAATCACTGGTGGAACGTGCCGCTTTACGTTTCGGCTCGGGGATTAACGACGACTGCGATGCCTTACGAAGAGAGATTCTTCGAAATGGAGTTTGACTTCATCGATCACAATCTCGTGACCACGTGCAGTGATGGGACGAGTGCGCTCGTGCCATTGGAACCGAAGAGCGTGGCGACCTTTTATCGCGAGACGATGGCGGCGCTCGAGAAGCTGGGAATTGAAGTTCATATCTGGAAAATGCCGGTTGAGATTCCCGATCCGATACCGTTTGATCAGGATGAGCAACACGCTTCTTACGATCGTGAGTATGCAGAGAGGTGCTGGCATGTGCTGCGTGCTTCAGAGCGAGTGATGCAGGAATTTCGAGCACGTTTTATCGGTAAGAGCAGTCCGGTGCACTTTTTCTGGGGCAGCTTCGATCTTGCAGTGACACGGTTTTCAGGAAGACCTGCGCCACCGCGACCCGATGCCGATGTGATTACACGTGAAGCGTACTCGCATGAAGTGATCAGTCACGGTTGGTGGCCGGGACAGGGACCACTCGGCAAGCCGGCTTTCTACTCATACACCGCCCCCGCGCCCGATGGCTTGAGCGAAGCGAAAGCGCGACCCGAGCAGGCGTTCTACAGTAAAGATTTGGGTGAGTTTCTATTGATGTACGACGACGTGCGCAACGCTGCGGATCCGGATGCGGCGCTGACGGAATTCCTACAAAGCACTTACGAGGCCGGCGCTGATCTTGCAAAATGGGATCGCGCCTCTCTCGAAAGGAAGTAATCCACAGATTACACAGATTAAATCTGCGTAATCTGTGGATGGCTTTATGTTTTTACTGGGCGCCACAGTGCCGCAATTCGCTTTCCGCTCGCGGTTTGCAGCAGGCTCATCACGCCCATGTAACCGAAACCGAAAAAGAACAGGAGCAGGAAGGGGATCGTTCCCCACATGTGAAGACGAGCCGAGTAAATAATCGCGAGGAGAAAGTAGAGAGCGAAACCTATTTCGAGCAACGGCAGTAGACCACGTTTGCGTTTGTACTTCTTGCGTTTCCAGGTGGCATCAGTGGCTTCCTCGACACGATACTTCGGTGTTCGTACAAATTCCGACTTAACACCCAATAACGCTTCCAGAACCGCGCGCGCGTTTGAAAACGCGAGCCCGATACCAAGCCCCATCACGAGCGGCAAGTGCAATAGTCGGGGCGTGCGCTTCTCATCGAGATACCAAACCGCCGAACCATAAAACAACACCACCGAAATCGACGAAAAGAAAAGCAGCGGCAGGTCCAGAACCATGAGGTGATAGAACGGCTGGTTATAACGCACCAGCAACAACGGAAACTGCAAAAAGCTCGCGACGATCATCAACGGATAACTGATGTTGCCCGTCAAACGGAAGAACATTTCCAGCTTCACGCGTAACGGAAGCGGCGCCAGCCAGATACGCGGATAGAGTTTAAGACCAACCTGCATCACGCCCTTGGCCCAACGTCGCTGTTGCGCTTTGAAGGCATTTATCTCAACTGGAATTTCCGCGGGCGCTTCCTCGTCGAGCAGGTAAACAAACTTCCATCCCATTAACTGCGCACGAAAACTCAGATCAGTATCTTCAGTGAGTGTGTCGTGCTGCCAGCCACCGCTCATCTCGATCGCTTGTCGCCGCCAGATACCGGCAGTGCCGTTGAAGTTGAAGAAACCACCGGTGCGATTGCGTGTTGTTTGTTCGACGACGAAATGGCCGTCGAGCATGATCGTCTGGAGTCGTGTTAAAAGGTTGTATTGCCCGTTGATGTGCGACCAGCGCATCTGCGCGCAACCAACCATCGGATCGGTGAAGAAGTCAACGAGCTTGCGCAGACAATCGGGTTTGGGAACGAAGTCGGCGTCGAAGATCGCCAACAGGTCGCCCTTTGCCGACTTGTT
>DASTVU010000276.1:0-5756 GCA_035758935.1 Pyrinomonadaceae bacterium
GACTGAAAAGGAAGTCTACGCACTCGACGACAACGTGCAGATAGTCGCCGACATTCGTGACAAGAAGTTCAATCCAGTGCCCGACGCACAGGCGACCGCGCGTGTGACTAAACCGTCGGGGTTGGTTGTCGACGTGCCACTAAAGTTTACGACGTTGAATTCGGTGAATACGTATGCGGGAGAATTTAAAGCAGATGAGTTGGGCCAGCATCGAGTCGAATTGATTGGCAACAGCGCGACACTCGGGGCTTTGAGTGCAAAGTCAAACATGCTGGTCAGTGATCTGAATCGCGAATACTACAGCGCTGCGCAGAACAGCGATCTCTTGAAGCGCATTTCGGCTGAGACAGGTGGGAAATATTACACGCCGGCTGAGGCGCAGTCGTTGCTGGACGATCTGATTTATCGTCAAACGCCGTATTCGGAGCGTGTTACGAAGGATCTCTGGGACATGCCGGTGAATTTCTTGCTGATTATTGGGTTGTTGAGTGCGGAGTGGTTCCTGCGAAAACGTGAAGGATTGGCATAAAGAGGCCACGGATTTGTACGGATCAAAGGCACGGATTTTCTTTTTAGGGACCTTGATAGTGTTGGCGGTTAGTGTGACGTGTGCCCAGACGAAGAAGCCGGTACCGGTTGATCCGAATAAATATGCCGTCATTATTAATGGACCGGGTGGAGAGGCTTCTTACACAAAACAGTTCGAGGAGTGGACGGGGCAATTGAGTTCGGTGTTGTCGGATCGTTACGGGTTTGACGCTAAACATATCACTGTGCCGCGTGCAACGGCGGAAGAGGTGAAACGCACTTTTGCGACACTCAAGTCTCAGCTTGACGCAAACAATGTCCTCTTTCTGTTTCTGATCGGACATGGTTCTTTCGATGGGAAGGAGTCGAAGTTTAATCTGGTTGGGCCCGATCTTTCAGCCTCGGAATACAACGCACTGCTCTCGTCGCTGCCGACGCGTCGTGTAGTAGTTTTCAATATGTCGAGTGCGAGCGGCGAGTTCATCAAAAGTCTTACGGCTAAAGGCAGGATTGTTGTTACGGCGACGCGAAACGGTCAGGAGACGAATGCCACGCGGTTCACTGGATTTTTCATCGCCGCGTTGCAGGCCACCGACGCTGATACCGATCAGGATGGACACACGTCGGTGTTGGAGACATTTGTTTACGCGAATCGTCTGACTGGTGATTTCTATAAACGGGCGGGTCGCCTCGCCACGGAGCACGCGCTTATCGATGACAACGGCGACGGCGTTGGTCATGAAAAGGTGGAAGCGGGCGAGGGATTGTTAGCACGTGCGACGTATCTCGATTCGTTGAGCGGCGATGAGGCTGCCGCAACTGCCGCTACGGGAAGACTTCTCAAAGAGCGCACGCGACTGGAAGGCGAGATCGAACAATTGATCGCTCGTAAAGGCAACATGCCTGAAGCAGAATATGAAGCCACGCTCGAGAGATTATTTATTGAACTGGCAAAGGTGAATCGATCGATCAAGCAATCGGGATCATGATGAAGATTACTCACGCAGTCTTGTTTCTTCTCCTCGCAGTGGGCACACTTGCGCAGTCACCCGAAACGCGCGGCCTCGCTGAACTCAAAAAAGGTGACTACGACAACGCTTTCAAACTATTGAGCGCCAGACTCGTTTCCAACCCAAACGATGCACTGGCCCAGAAAGCACTGCTGCGCGTCTACATCGAAACCGGCCGCTACGCCGAAGCCGAAGCCACCGCCAAACGCTTTCTCCAGAAAACGCCCGACACCGGCTCAGTCCGTCACGAACTCGCCGAGACGCTGGCTATTACTGGCCGCCATACTGAAGCAATCACCGAGTTTGAACGCGCCGCCGCTGACTCCGCAAAGTCAGATGCAATCGCCGATAAACTCGAGAGCGATCTGCGTCGAGCCGAAATATTAGATCTGATCGGCCAGGAAGATCGCGCCAAAGCAATTTACGAAACCTTCGTCAAACACTACACCGACAACGATCCCGAAAGCGCTCGTGAACTGACACTCGTCGCGCGTGCCCTCGTCCATCTCGAGCGAGACCAGGACGCCAACGACATGTACCGCTCAGCCATCGAGGCCGACTCGGAGTACCTCGAAGCGCAACTCGGCGCCGGTGAGTTGTTCACAAAATGGTACCAATACGGTGACGCCGCACTCTTCCTCGACGACGCCTTCAAGATAAACCCAAACAGTGCGCGCGCTTTTCTCGATCTCGCGCGCAACAAACGACTCGACGGCGATGCTGAAACATCAGCAGCTCTTGCGAAGGCTCTCTCGATCAATCCAAATCTCGTCGAAGCAATCGCACTCAAAGCCGCGCTGTCACTTGAAGCCAGTCAGATCAACGAGGCTTCGGCCGAGATCGACAAGGCCCTCAAGATAAATCCGCGTTCACTCGAAGCGCACTCGCTTCGTGCGGCGATGCTTTACTTGCAGGATAAGGATTACGAACCTGAAGTCGCTGCCACACTAGCGATTAGTCCAAAGTACGGCGGCGTCTACAACACGCTCTCTCATTACGCAACCATCACAAGACGCACCGAACAAGCCGTCCAGTTCGCGCGACGTGCAACCGAGATCGCGCCGCGCCTGTGGGACGCACATCTCAACCTGGGAATGGCGTTGCTCCGCTTGGGTCAGATGGAACCGGGTCGTGAAGCAGTCGAGAAAGCTTTCAAGGGAGAACCATTCAACGTCTGGGCCAAGAACACGCTCGACCTGCTCGACTCGATGCGTGGCTACAAAGAAACAAAGAGTGGCTCTTTCATTATCAAAGCCTCGGCGCAGGAAAGTGATGTGCTTGCGCCTTACGCCGCGAATCTTCTTGAAGAAGCCGCTGCGAAACTGACCGCGAAGTATAAGTTCACGCCGAAAGGTCCAATCATCATCGAGATCTTTCAGAATCACGAAGACTTCGCCGTGCGCACTCTCGGCATACCCGGACTCGGTGCGCTCGGAGTCTGTTTTGGATTTGTTATCGCACAGGATTCTCCCTCCGCGCGTGAGGCGGGAGAATTCAACTGGGGCAGCACACTCTGGCACGAATACACCCACGTCATCACGTTGCAGATGACTGACTATCGCATTCCGCGCTGGTTCTCGGAAGGGCTCTCCGTTTACGAAGAGCGACGCGCGCGACCTGGTTGGGGTGACGACTGGAATCCACTCTTCGTGCGCGCGTTCATGGAGAAGCGCTGGTTCAAGATGGCGGATCTCGACGCCGGTTTTATGCGTCCGAAAAGTCCGCAGGATGTTCCCATTGCCTATTTCCAGGCGTCACAGGTTTGTGAGTTCATAGTGGAGAAGTATGGTTTCGACGCGATTCTTCGCATGCTCGCGCTTTATCGCGAAAAAGTACGTACACCGGAAGTGCTGCAACAGGTTTTGAAACTCACTGAAAGTGATTTCGATCGTGAGTTCGCTGCTTACGTCGAAGCGAAAGTTCGACCATTACAGCAGGCTCTAGCCACGCAGAATAATATCGCCGCGTCTCTTTCGAAAGATGAAGTGCTCAAGATGCTCGCCACTCAGGACACGTTTGCACTTCGCATTCGTGCGGCTGAATTGCTTGCCGCCGATGGCCAAACAGAGGAGGCTGTCGCTCATTACATTCGCGCACTTGAGCTCTTCCCATACGTCACGGGAAACGGAAATCCATACGAGTCGCTGGCAAAGCTGCTTGAAGCAAAAGGCGACCGGGCTCAGGCGGCTAAAGTCCTGGAAGGTTTGGTTAAAACTGACGAGAACAATCTCGAAGCATTGAAAACAATCGCGCGCCTGCGTCTAGCTACCGGCGAACAGCGGCAGGCGCTCGATGCTTTGCAAGCCAGCTTCTATATCAATCCGTTTGATTACAAACTGCACACACAGGCAGGTGAATTGAGCGTCGAGCTGAAGGATCATGCAAAGGCGCTGACTGAGTTTCAGGTGGCGCTGGCACTGGCGCCACCGAACGTTGCGGAAGCAAACTACAATGTGGCCGCGGCCTTTCACGCCCTCGGCCGCCAGCCGGAAGCGAAGCGCGCGGTGTTGCGCGCGCTCGAAGCCGCGCCGCGTTACGATAAAGCACAGGAGTTGTTATTACGGATCGTGGGACAATGATCGTTCGCACTTTGTTCTTTGTACTTGGCGCTTTGTGCTTTGTACTTAGGACTTCTACAAAGAACAAAGTACAAAGTACAAAGCTCAAAGGATCATCAAGCAAATGGCGGTTGACCAATTAACTATTTCCGACGAGCAACTGCTCGACAAACTCGCCACTGCGCGCGAACGCCTGCTGCGCGAAATCAGAAAGGCCATCATCGGACAGGACGAAGTGGTCGAACAGGTTCTGCTCGCGCTCTTTGTTGGTGGCCATTCGATCATCACCGGCGTTCCCGGGCTTGCAAAAACTCTGCTCGTGCGGACCATCGCCAGCGTGCTCGACCTCACGTTCAAACGGATCCAGTTCACGCCCGACTTAATGCCGGCCGATATCACAGGCACAGAGATCATCGAAGAGGATCGCGCGACTGGTCATCGCGCCATGCAGTTTATTCCTGGTCCAATCTTCGCCAACATCGTGCTGGCGGATGAAATCAATCGTACGCCGCCAAAAACTCAGGCGGCGCTGCTCGAAGCAATGCAGGAAGGTCGTGTAACTGTTCAAGGTGTGAGCTACGATCTGCCGCGACCTTTTCACGTTCTGGCAACGCAGAATCCGATTGAGATGGAAGGCACGTATCCACTGCCCGAAGCGCAGCTCGATCGTTTCATGTTCAACGTGAAGATCGGATACTTGCCGGAAGAAGAGGAAGTCGCGGTCGTCAAGCAAACTACCTCGCCGCAGGATTACGAGTTTCAGCGGTTGATGTCGGCGGATGAGATCATTGCTTTCCAGAGACTCGTCAGACAGGTGCCTGCTTCAGATACGGTTGCGCGATATGCGGTGCGGTTGGTTAATGCGAGCCGGCCGGGAACCCCGCCGGCGCCCGATTTTGTTAACAAGTGGGTGACGTGGGGTGCATCGTTGCGTGCTTCACAGTTTTTGATCTTTGGCGGCAAAGCGCGCGCAATACTGCGTGGTCGATACAATGTTTCGTGTGAAGACGTTCGTGCCGTTGCGCCTGCAGTGCTGCGACACCGAGTGTTGCTAAACTTCCAGGCTGAAGCGGAGAAGGTTGATTCGGATCAGGTGATCAAGAGATTGATCGAGACGGTGCCGGAGCCGAAGAGTGGGTTGTAGAGACATTAGTACTTAGTGCTTTGTGCTTTGTCTTTGGTTGATACAAAGAACAAAGCACCAAATACAAAGTACCAAGCACAAAGCACAAAGTACCAAACACAAAGTTCATCGGATAACATGGCGACGCCAGTCACCACACCAGCAAGATTTCTCGATCCCGAGCTGCTCGGACGCATCGGCTCGCTCGAGTTGCTCGCACGTGCGGTTGTAGAAGGTTTCATGTCGGGTCTGCACCGCTCACCTTTCACCGGTTTCTCGACGGAGTTCACCGAATATCGCCAGTACAACCCCGGCGACGATCTGCGCTATTTAGATTGGCGACTACTCGGACGCACCGATCGTTACTTCATCAAAAAGTATCGCGCCGACACGAATACGCAGTGTCACCTGCTCATCGACACCAGCGCGTCGATGAACTACGCACACGCAACTTCAGTAACCAAGCTCCAGTACGCGCAGTTCCTTGCCGCGTCGCTGGCGTATCTTCTGAATCGCCAGCAGGACGCGGTCGGGCTC
>DASTVU010000277.1:0-12028 GCA_035758935.1 Pyrinomonadaceae bacterium
GGTTTATTCAGAAGCGGCCGTCTTCTGCTCCTCCGCATATCCATAAGGGCAGTGTCTGCATCCTTGCTCGCAGCAATAACCACGACGCAGAAGATAGCGCGATGTGAGGACCATTAATCCATTCTCGAAATAATAGTCCTCATACTCGATCAGCGTAACTTGCTCGTCGCTTGCCTCTTTCACGATTCAGAAAATGAAACTCGCTCCGGCACGTCCAGTTCTTCCCGGTGTTCGGAATCCGCTTTCAAAGTACTCTCGATCGAAAAGATTATCCACATAACCAAAGAAACGCAGCTGCCGTTTATCGTCGCCTAAGGGCAGGGAATAGCTCGCGCCCAGATCAGCCTTTGCGAGTCCTTTAAATTTAAACCCGCGACTCGTAAATGTCGTTGCGTCAATGACGGCTCCGAGGTAGTTACTCGAGGCGGAGAAATCAAAATTGACCAGGACCCGGCGACCAATACGCTGAGTAGCAACAATCGAAAATTGGTGATCGGGAATCACGAGCGAACGAATCGTGCCCGGGACTTGCGGTGTGCGCTGCTGTGCTTTGGTGAAAGTGTAAGCCGCTGTCAGATTCAAACTTCTCGTCGGAGTTGCTCTTAATTCGACTTCAGCTCCGCGTGCGATGCCGCCATTAGTATTTAGGTAGCCACCAAAGCGACCGAATGGATCGGTCGTAAAATCGATCAATCCGGAAAAATCGAAGATGATGATCTTTCGCAGATGAGTGTAAAAGTAAGTTGCCGACAGTCGCACTCGATTGTCGTGAAATGTCTGATCGATTCCGGCATCAAATGCTATGGAACGCTCGGGCTCAAGACGCGGGTCGCCAAAAACTGAGTAACCGAAGAAGCTGTCAAATGCAGTGCCGAAGCGTTCAAAGAGCGACGGCGCGCGATAGCCGTTGCCGACGTGTCCGCGTAGTTTCGTTCCGGAAGATCGAAACGTATAAGCGACTGAGCCATCACCTGTGTAAGCAGTTGGTGGCGACTGAAACGTGATTCCGGTGTATGGCGCTGACGCGGCGGGTGTGAACACTGGTCGTTCGAGCCTAAAGAACTGCGCGCGGAACGCACCGGAGATCTGTAGACGATCGTCGAGTAGTCGTAACTGATCCTGCGCGAAAATTGAGTGACTCTTCTGCGTTACATCAACATTGGAGTTGTCGGCAGGATTGACCTGAAACGACGGGTTCTTGAAGTTTTCACTCTCAAACTCGTAGCCGGCGGTGATGAAGTTGTAATTTCCGGCTTGCACGTCGACGCGCGCGTTAATGGTGTGAATCCGTGCGTCAAAATCGGACCTGGTCGTGCCGCCAAATGGTTGAAAGCCCACGCCGAGAGGTCCATTGATGCTGCTCCGGTTTGTTGCCAGGCCCTGATAACTGATCGTGTAGCCGAATGCCTCTGTAGGACGTTGATTGAAAGTGACCGCGCCATTGAAGAAGTTGCCTTCGCGGAGAGCATCGGGATCGTTAGCTCCCGGAACAAAGGTGGCGCCACCGATGTTCAGTTGTGAAGGTGGCACGCCGGCTTCAAAGCGAAGTTGCTCGGCACGCGAGAGTGGAATTCCTTCGATGATTCCCGTGGCCGGTAGAGTGCCGATAGCTTCCGGATTGTTGTTCAACTGCACCCGGGAGTTTGTTGCGTAAATACGTCCCGAGATTGTTGCCGTCGGAGTGACGCGGAACAGAATGCGTCCCTGACCACTTGTGTTACGAGCTTCGTCATCCTCGTCAATGCCACGCGTGACGTTGAAGAATGAAATGCCCCCACTGTAAACGATGCGGTTGTGATTTACGCCGCCTGCCACATGAGCTCGCGTGCGGAAGAAACCCAAACCTCCGCCTTCGCCGAGTACACTGCCATGAACTGGACCACCACCTTCATCGGTCACGATATTCACGACGCCACCCACAGCATTCGAGCCATACAAAGACGAGCCTGAGCCGCGCAATACTTCAAGCCTGCTGACATTCGTCGCGACCAGGTCTTCAAGAAAACCGGACGCGTCGCCCTGAGGAGCAGCCGCGTCGCGGAAGCGAATGCCGTCGATCAACACAGCGGTATCTTCACTGGGCAGTCCGCGTGTTTTGATCGAAGTGAGCGAGCCAGGACCGCCGAGTTGCTGCACACGCAACCCCGGCACAATGCGCAGTGATTCAGGAATCGCCATTTCGTCGCGTTCATCAATCTCCTGATTATCGACGACGGTCAGCGCCTTGGAGACTTCATCGACAGTTTGCGGAGTGTCAGAAGCGGTGATCACAACTGAGTTGCGTAAGCCTGACAACTGTAACGCGATGTCGAGTGTTGTCGCCTGACCACGTGTAACAGTCACTGACTTTGCTTCAGCTAACGCGAAGCCACTCGCTTCAGCTTCGATGAGATATTCGCCGGCTGCGAGATGCTTGAAGCTATAAGCGCCGCTTGAATCAGTTGCAGTGACAAGGCTCAGCGTCCGATCGCGTCCGAAGAGTTTTACAGTCGCGCCGGGCAGATTTGCGCCCTGCGGATCTTTGACATGACCGCTGATTTCCGTTTCGACAGTTTGTGATTGTGCGGCCGGAACAAACGCGAATCCGATCAAGACTGCAATTAATAAGTTTTTCATAGTGTCTACTGCTCCAGTTTTTTAGCCACGGATAAACGCGGATTGGTACTAAACAGAAAAAGCCCCCGATCTCCTTTGGAAGATCGAGGGCGTCTAAAACTCGATAGATTTATACTTGCGTGTGACGCCACCAGCTCTTTCCCGGAGCATTTGTGGTCGCTTCCGTTGCAGCAGGCAAGGTTTCCTGACTTCCGGCTCGAACGCGTTGCTTCACGGCCTTCCCAGTCTCAACGAGACCAGTGACCATCATTTGGAAGCTACGCAATTGCCGGTACACAGTGGCGGGAACCGTCTGGGCTTTTCACCCAAATTCCCTTGTCACCCTCTATGGGCACCTGCGACGGTCCAACTCGTCGTCGAAACCGACAGCGAGTTGAAACAGCGATTACTACTAATGCAAAGAACTAATCTTGTGACGTGAGCGTGCAGACTGTATGTCGTGTTCGCGCTGCTGTCAAGCTGACGGAAGTGTCTTAGTTTGAGTTCTTCTCTGTGAAAGCTCGGTGTCCTCTGTGTCTCTGTGGTTGTTGTATCGCCGATTTCTATAACCACGGAGACACAGAGGACACAGAGGTTGCACAGAGAAATCCAAATTAAGACAACACCACCAAGCTGACGAAAACATTGACTTTCATTTTGAACAGGAATAATCTCCTGCCGTTTTAAATCGAAGGCTAACCTCGAGCCTCTGCGTCCTCTGCACACTCGCTAATCGCAGCCTTCTCATACTCGATTATTAAAAGGACATGCCTAAACCATCAGTTTTTGTCGGCTCCTCGTCGGAGGGTCTTGAATTCGCGAGAGCTGTTCGATCACTCCTCACCGACGCCGCCGAGATGACAATCTGGCAAGAGAGTGTTTTTGAGGTCGGGAAGACCTTCATCGAATCGTTGCTTGATGCCTTACCGCGCTTCGACTACGCGATTCTCATCCTAACCCCTGACGACCTCGTGAGTGAAAGAAACGTTAAAGCCTTTGGGCCACGCGACAATGTCATCTTCGAACTCGGCCTCTTCATGGGACGCTTAGGTAGATCACGCACCTTTATTGTCAGACAAGCCGGCGGGAAAATGAAAATGCCAAGCGACCTGGACGGTGTCACAACGGCAACGTACGACTGGCCGCGAAAAGATAAAAGTCACAAATCCGCGGTCGGAGCTGCCTGCGATAGCATTCGTCATGTAATCCGCGATCTAGGAGTGTCAGATACAAAAGCAGCGACAGCGATCACAGACATCC
Organism: Pyrinomonadaceae bacterium; assembly: GCA_035758935.1. GTDB lineage: Bacteria > Acidobacteriota > Blastocatellia > Pyrinomonadales > Pyrinomonadaceae > PSRF01. The sequence continues at coordinate 3,856 of DASTVU010000277.1, forward strand.
GAACGCGTCAAAACGCACAAGAAGAACAGCTGGTGACGCAACAGGCACAAATTCGCTCACTCCAAGTGGCGTTCTCTGGTATCGTCACCAAATATGAACTCGACAAGCTTATCGGTCTGAGCGGCGAGCCGCCCTTTTTCTGTTATTACTCAGACGCCTTGTACGGCGAATTGAATCACCTTAAGGCAATGAATTTTATTGCCGATCAAGACGGTACAGACCTTTCCATACTCCGTCGGCAGTATAAGGATAGAAACGAGAACTTCGATCTGAAGCAGTTTTTGTATATTACCGAACAGGGACGCGAGTACATTCGTTTGCGTCACGAGTTGAACATAGAACCATCGCCCGCCATTGATACCCAATCTAACGACTCATTCAACTCGACCCCGGAATAGCCTTAGCTACTTAAAAAGGGACGTTTCAAAAGATATCCAATGTAGTAGTAGGTTTCATGAGCCAACAGTCCCACCTGGCTTTTCAGACCCTGATACCTGGTGCTCGGTGTGGGCGAGGGTTCGGCTATCAGGCCAGCATCTTCGGCCATTAACACTGCTCGCTTCATGTGCAAGGGATCGCTCACGATCAAAACTTTCTTTATGCCCTGGGCGTCGGCGACTTGCTTGGCGTACAGAATGTTCTCGTACGTGGTATGTGACTTCTGTTCGATCAAAATGTCCTGCAACGGAACTCCGCTCTGTAGAGCGTAATCGCGTGCCGCGGCGGATTCGGTCGGCTCGCCTGGGTTTCCCTGGCCGCCCGTAAAAATAAGCTTGCGGACTTTCCTCTGTCGATAAAGATCGATACCGTGATTGATGCGTTCTCTGAAGACTGGCGAAACACCAGAACTCCAAACCGCTGCACCGAGCACGATGGCCGCGTCGGCCGGCGCCTCAGACCGCGTATTTCCGAATGTGTAGATACGCGAGGCGAGTAGACCAAACACAATAGCCAGGATGGCGAGTATCAGTAGGAATACCTTCGCGATCTTCTTCATAATGGCGCTAAACTGTTCCTCTCGGTCCACAGCTTACACAGAGAACGAATCCGTGTAATCTGTGGATGACCACGGTTTGCGTTGCAGATGTCCTCAGTTGACTCTTATTAGATATGCGCATCTACTTACTTATTCTTTTCGCAGTGTTCAGTATCAACTGTACTGGCCCCGTCAACAACTCGTCGGTCCCCCAACCAAAGACTGAACCGCCTCTGATTGTACGCACAACGCAATCGCCCGCGGAGGGCGACAGCCGCGAGCCTGAGCTCTCGGTCACTCACGATGGTCGCGTAATTCTGAGTTGGGTCGAAAAATTTAAAGAAAAGCAATACGCCTTGCGCACCGCAGCGCTCGATCGCACTGGATGGAGTCGCGCTCAGACGGTGGCTCAGGGTGACAACTGGTTTGTCAATTGGGCCGATTTCCCCTCAGTGATAGCTCTCAAAGATGGAATGCTGGCAGCGCACTGGCTCGTGAAGAGTGGCTCCGCCACGTACGCGTACAACGTCAACATCGCGCAGTCAAAAGACTCTGGTAAAAGTTGGACCACGCCGCTCATCCCGCATCGTGACAACACCCAAACGGAGCACGGGTTTGTGTCGCTGATTCCATTATCGGATGGCCGACTGGGCGCAGTTTGGCTCGACGGCCGCAACATGAAAGATATGAAGGAGACTGACGATCATGCGCCGTCTCCACAGAGTATGACTCTCCGTTACGCCACGATTGACGCAGCAGGGAACTTGTCTGATGAGAGCGAACTGGACGAGCGCGTTTGTGAGTGTTGCCAAACTTCAGGCGCCGTCACAAGCAACGGGCCAATAGTCGTCTATCGCGATCGTTCGCAAACCGAAGTGCGTGATATTCACATCGTGCGCCAGGTGAATGGCGCCTGGACCAAACCTCAGGCAGTGTACGCGGACAACTGGCAAATCAAGGGCTGTCCTGTTAATGGACCGTCGGTTGTGGCAGACGGCGCAAGCGTTGTCGTCGCATGGTTTACTGGCGCCACTGACATATCGCGTGTCAAGATTGCATTTTCTCGAGATGCGGGCGCGACCTTCAGTCAGCCAATACAGGTGGACGACGGCGAATCAGTCGGGCGTGTTGATACCGTATTGCTGTCAGATGGCTCAGCACTTGTTTGCTGGCTGTCAGGAAATACCGACGGCGGCGCAATCAAAGTCCGACGTGTTCGCGCGGATGGTTCCCTTGGACCACCGGCAGTGATCGCGCAAACAGACATTTCGCGTTCGAGCGGTTTTCCGCGAATGGCCCGGCTCGGCGACGAAGTTCATTTCGCGTGGACGGAATTCGGCACACCCTCGCACGTCCGCACGGCCGTCGTCGACGTGTCAAACTACAAATGAGCGAATCGAGATACATTAACTCATGAATGTACTGGTCCTTAATTGCGGCAGTTCATCGGTCAAGTTTCAACTGATAGCGACCGATTTGGAGCTGATCAAACAAGACGCCGATAAGCGTTTGGCCCATGGTCTGATTGAACGCATCGGTGGCGCGGGAATTGTCACTTTCACTGCCGAAGGGAAAGAGCCAAAACGTTTTGCGGAACCAATCAGGGATACCCGTGCGGCGGTCGAGATGATCCTGCGCTGGGCGATTGGAGAGGAATCAGGGCTCACTGGAGTCAGCACGATCGGCGACATTCATGCGGTCGGACACCGCGTGGTCCATGGCGGTGAACAGTTCACTTCTTCTGCATTGATAACTGACGCAGTGTTGCGTGGGATTGAAGACTGCATTGAGCTTGCGCCGCTACACAATCCGGCAAACATTCAAGGCATCATGGCGGCGCGAGCTGCTCTGGGATCCGCGATTCCGCAAGTGGCTGTGTTCGACACTGCGTTCCATCAGACACTGCCCGAACACGCATTTCTCTACGCGTTGCCGTATCAACTCTATCGTCGCCATCGCATCCGTCGCTATGGCTTTCACGGCACTTCGCATCGTTACGTCGCTTATCGCTACCGCTCGCTTCGAGGAATTACGCGAGATGCAACCAACGTTATTACTCTGCATCTCGGGAATGGTTGCTCTATAGCCGCAATCAAAGACGGAAACAGTATCGACACCTCAATGGGATTCACCCCGTTGGAAGGGCTCGTGATGGGTACGCGTTCTGGCGATCTCGATGCGTCGATCGTGGACCTGGTCGCTACCAAGGAAGGATTATCCGTGCGTGAAGTCGAAACGATGCTAAACAAGCATTCCGGACTGCTCGGCATCTCCGGACTCACCGACGACATGCGTGAGTTGCTGGACGAAGCGCACGAGCACGACGATCGTCGAGCGCGTCTGGCTATCGAAATCTTTTGCTATCGCGCGCGCAAATATATCGGGAGTTATCTCGCTGCGATGAACGGCGCCGAGGCGATTGTGTTCACGGGCGGCATTGGTGAAAACTCTGCGGAGATTCGGGCCAGGATCTGCTCCGAGCTGCTCTGGATTGGAGTAGAGCTCGATACGGCGCTCAATTCTCAGCACGGCGCTGATCAAAGTGGACGCATCAGCACCGAGAACTCGCGCGTCGCAGTTTACGTCATACCAACAAATGAAGAGTTATTAATCGCTCGTGACACAGTACGTGTCGTGACTGGCACGCCCCAGCGGTTCTAAGAACTGATCGTTCCTTAATCCGTGTACATCTGTGGCTAAATATTTCATGAGGGAAACGATCCTGGAAGTAATCTGTTGTTCTGTTACCGACGCGATTGAAGCGCAGAAGGGTGGTGCCGGACGTTTGGAGGTCGTCAGAGAACTGGATCGCGGTGGTCTCACGCCGCCAGTCGAACTTGTGCGCGCGATCAAGAACGCAGTGGACCTGCCACTAAGAGTCATGGTGCGTGAGAGTGAGGGCTACGAAATCAGCAGCGAGACGGAAGTCGAGAAGCTGTGTTCGGCGGCCGTCGAGTTTTCAAGTCTGGGTGTTGACGGTCTCGTGCTTGGTTTTCTAAAACGCAAGACAATTGATCTGGATCGCACGGCACGAGTACTTGCCTGTGCGCCGAGATTAAAAGCTACGTTTCATCACGCGTTTGAGGACGCGGTCCATCAACTACAGGCTGTGAGTGAAATAAAGGGGCTGCCACAGGTAGACCGGATTCTGAGCCACGGTGGTTCGGGAGAGTTGGAAGAGAGACGACAACGACTCGACGCTTACGCGCACGCCGCGGCCCCGGAGATAACAATCATCGCTGGCGGCGGCATTGATAGTCGTGCGATTGAGCTACTTCACCGTACAAGTGCTGTTCGAGAGTTTCATGTGGGACGAGCAGCACGTCGAGATTTTCGAGTCGATGGCGAGGTCCGGTCAGAACTAGTCCGCGCATTAGTGAACTTAGCCACAGATTACGCAGATTTAAATAATCATTCTGTGTAATTTCGAGCATATATTAACGCCGCAAATTCCCGAAATATCCATTAACTAGCCCCTGCCATTCCCGTCACCGACTTGAGCCGGAGGTTAAGTGTCATGTTGGTAAGAGTTCTTTACGCAGTCATCGTGGTACTCGCTGCTACAGTTGTTGGTCTGGTTCTTGTTAACAGAGGTGAGGCGAAGGCGCCGGCAACTCACGCACAGGGTCCACCCGCACAGAGCCATGCTCGAAGTGAAAAGCTCAGAAACTTCGACGCACAAATCGTAGCCAACGCCACCGAGCTCCTCGATGAAGGCAGGACTACATTTCGCTTCGACACCTTTGGCGACGAGGCTTTTTGGGGTGGCACGCTACAACTTCACCAGGCGATCAACGGTTCGGCTCTTGGCGGTGTAGGTCCCGGAATCAGTCCGACCACTGCATTAACTCTCGGTCTGAAAGTAGACGTTGACGCATTGCCGCAACCGCTTATCAACAGGCTGAAGCAGGGCAAGGTCAACCTTGATGATCCGGCAACGACCGTTGCGCTGCTGAGACTCAACGCTGTCGTGGGTCTCCAGGGGTTCTTCGCGGGTGACAACTTGAACTCGATCGGTATCACATGCGCACTTTGTCACTCAACGGTTGACGATTCCCTCGCACCGAGCATTGGTCACAGGCTTGATGGTTGGGCCAATCGTGATCTCGATGTCGGAAAGATCGCTGCTGCGGCTCCAAATCTAAGTCCGTTTGCGAATTTGCTCGGCGTTAGTCAGGACACAGTTCGGGCTGTTTTTAATAGTTGGGGACCGGGTAAGTTCGACGCCGAGTTATTACTCGACGGTAAGGCCTTCAATCCGCAGCAGGTGACCGATGGTGTGGTGACAGGCACTAACGTTCCGGGAGCGACTCTGATTCCTAATGCGTTTGGTCTTGCAGGGTTTAATCAGCACACATGGACTGGAGCGTGGGGAAGTGTCAGTTACTGGAACGCGTTTGTGGCCGCCCTCGAGATGCGCGGCATCGGCCGGTTCTTTGATCCGCGACTGAATAATCCCGCCAAATTCCCGATTGCTGCCGCGAATGGCTTTGGCGACTTGCCGCACATACCTCCCGAGCAGGATCGGATCACAAAGAAATTGCCTTCACTTCATTTCTATCAACTTGCCATTCCCGCGCCCGCGCCGGAACCGGGAGTGGATTTTGACGTCGCAGCGGCCGAACGCGGTGATGAGCTCTTTAGTGGAAAAGCGAAATGCAACGACTGTCACGTCGAGCCGCTCTGGACTGAGCCCGGTTGGAATCTACACACACCTGCCGAAATCGGCATTGATAGTTTTCAGGCAGATCGCTCACCGGATGGCGTCTACAAGACGATGAACCTCGCAGGGATCTTCGTGCGTGAGAATGGTCTATTCATGAACCCTGCAAACAAGGGAAGGTACTATCACGACGGACGCTTTGCGACGTTATTGGACGTCGTGAATCACTACAACACTCGCTTCAGTCTGGGTTTGACGGCGCAGGAGAAGTCCGACGTCGTTGAGTATCTAAAGTCCCTGCCCGAACAAGAATGAGGCACGCATTGTATCCACAGATTACACAGATGAGTTTATAGAATCTGTGTAATCTGTGGATAGCGAGGTTTTGCGATTCAACACTTCTCCGACTTTTTTCGTGAGTCCAACCCAGGTGAACGGCTTTTGAATGAATTTGACGTTTGCATCGAGCACACCATGCTGAACGATCGCTTCATCGGTGTAGCCTGACATGAATAACACGCGGATCGATGGTCGTAACTCCAACAAGCGATCCGCGACTTCTTTGCCACTGATCTCCGGCATCACTACATCAGTTAACAGCAGATCGATTGGGCCCGCATGCGCGTCAGACAGACGAATCGCTTCGTCGCCACTTTTGGCATCCAGAACGTTGTAACCAGCCTGCATCAGGATCTTTCGCGCCAATCCACGCACGGCGTCTTCGTCTTCCACTAGCAGAATCGTCTCTGTTCCACGCGGTGTGTTAGTTTCTTCCTGCTTCGCAATTGTTCTCGTTGTAGCGTCGTCGATCCGTGGCAAGTAGACTTTGAACACGGTTCCCAACCCCTGTTCACTGTAGACCCAGATGTTGCCACCGCTCTGTTTCACAATGCCGTAGACTGTCGATAGTCCAAGGCCAGTTCCTTTGCCCACTTCTTTCGTTGTGAAGAAAGGTTCGAAGATCCTCGCCTGAGTCTCCTGGTCCATGCCGATTCCGGTATCGCTAACCGTCAGCATTACGTACTCTCCCGGCTTAATAGAAACGTGCTTCGAAGCGGTCTGAACATCAAGAACGACATTTGCCGTTTCAATGGTCACTCGGCCGCCGCGAGGCATCGCATCACGCGCATTGACGACGAGGTTCACGATGATTTGTTCGACCCGGCAAGGATCAGCTTTGACGTTTCCGAGATCGGTTTCAAGACGCGTGGCGAGTTTGATGTTTTCGCCGATGAGACGTGTCAGCATTTTGTGCATGTCCTTGACTACGTCATTCAGATCAAGCACCTTCGGCTCCAGAATTTGTTTGCGACTAAAGGCGAGCAGTTGGCGCACTAAAGAGGCCGCCCGTTCGGCGGCCTTCTTGGTCTCTTCGAGATTTCGACGAATGGGATTTTCCAGTCCCACTCGTCTCAGCGACAAATCGGTGTAGCCGATAATGGCGGTGAGCATGTTGTTGAAGTCGTGTGCTACGCCGCCGGCGAGTTGTCCGATCGCCTCGAGTTTCTGCGACTGCTGAAGCTGCAATTGGCTGGTGCGAAGCGCCTCTTCGGCACGTTTGCGCTCGGTGATATCCCGAGCGCTGCCTTGTACCGCCACCGGCACGCCATTCTCATAGATCAAGCGGCTGCTCACTTCGATCGGAACGCGGCTGCCGTCTTTTCTGATTGCCTCGACTTCATAGATTGTCAGGGAATGGTCCGCGAGCTTTTCCATCAAGCGTGCGTGAATCTGATCGAGGCAAATACGGGGAACGACATCGGAAATCCTCATCTGTAGTATTTCGTCACGCGAATAACCGATCAACTCTTCGCCTGCTTTATTGACCATTATGTAGCGGCCAGTCAGATCGTGGACGTAGATGGCGTCCTTCGCATTCTCGAAATAGTCGCGGTATCGTTCTTCGCTCTGACTCAAACTTGCCGGCTGTTCCGCATTCTCGATGTCTAGTTGTGAAGTATTCATAAGTGAGAAATCTCGAAGTACAAATGAAGAGAGCGCGGCGTCCACCCCTTATCCATGGACCACCACGCCCTCAACGCGCACGCAGCCCACCAACGGAGTCTGCCTCCCACATGCGCTAGCGTTGATCGGTAATGCCCCACGCACGAAACCGATCAACGATCGAATGGATCACTATAGTGGACGTAATTATTGTGCGGTATCGGAAGAGGGCTGATTAGTTTGTAGGTGTTTGCCCTACAGAGATCGGTTATAGGATCTATAAGTTATTCGACGAGTCCGTTGCGGATGGCGTAGTGAGTTAGTTCCGCGTTGGTCCGCATTTCCATCTTGTCGAGAATGCGACGGCGATAAGTGCTGATCGTTTTATTGCTCAGTGATAACTTCGATGCGATTTCATTTACAGTCTTGCCCGAAGCGATCGAGCACAACACTTCTAATTCACGATTCGAAAGGGTTTCATGCGGTACACCCGGTTGTGCAAGTTGAAGAACGATCTTTTCAGCCAACGATGAGCCAACATACTGACCGCCCTTGATGATCTTCAGGATCGCGCGGCGTAACTCTTCTCC
>DASTVU010000278.1:0-10646 GCA_035758935.1 Pyrinomonadaceae bacterium
GACAGATGCTGACCGGGCGGCGATCGCTAAGACGGCACAGGACGAAATCAAAGCAATTCAGGACGAAACAGTTGCGCGTCTGGCAGAAGAATACGAGAAAGGCGCGGTGCTTTCATTCTACTTTGCGGATCAGTTGAAAGGGATCGAAACTTCCGGATTCGACCTCGCAAACTTCTTTCCTGACATGATTGCGTCGTTTGATCCGGTGCGTGAAGCGAAGCGTCCCTCAGAATACGCGGACACAGTGCAACGCGCCACTGCGGCGCGCGAGGCTCGCACGGCCGCGCGCAGATCGCAGACAGAACTCAACGCCGGCAGTGAAGGTAGCGGCAGGGAAGCGGCGCTCGTGCGTGACCTGTCGGCAGTAGAAGATACGCTCCGAAACAAGGACTACAATGAAGCCGAGTCACGCTTGCGTGAGATGTTGAAGGATTACCCGCGCGAGCCACGCATCTTTTTTGCGTTGGGGCGAACGGCGAGTCTGGCGGCTTCGGACGCCACTGACGAAAACGTGCGTGACGAACGTTTGAATCGCGCGCTCGGCCAGTATCGTTTGGCGGTTGCAGCATCGTCGCCTGAAACAGACAAGGCGATCATGTCGCGAGCTTATGAGTCGATGGCGAGAATCAATGCGTTCATGGACAACACCGCGGAAGCGGTGAAGTTGTTTGACGAGGCGATTAAGTTAGGTGACGTGCGCGGCGGTGCTTATAAAGAAGCGATCGAGGGCAAGAGGAAACTAAATCAGCCTTAGATCCGTGTTATCCGTGGTTCATTAACCGCGGATAACGCGGATGAAAGCGGATTACTCTCCTAGAGCTTTTGCGGCGTTAATTCTTCCGCCTGTTACAGTCTTTCCTTTCAACACGGCAACCGGATCAGTCGAAGCCAGCAGTTTCTTCTTCAAATCATCAACCGACATCTGCGGATTCTCAGCGAGTATCAGCGCCGCCACGCCTGAAACTACGGGCGTCGCCATCGACGTTCCTGATTTCTCTTCGTACTCATTGCCTAGCCACGTGCTCAGAATATCGACTCCTGGCGCCGCAATCGCAACACTCTTCGCGCCGTAATTCGAGAACGAAGCCAACGCATCGTGACGGTCCAACGCCGCCACGCTTACCACATTCGGTACGTCGAAGCTCGACGGGTAGTGCGGATTACGATCGTTGTCCACCGATGAATTGCCCGCCGCGGCAACGAACAGAATATCGTTCTCGTACGCCTTGCGAATGACGTCTCCGAGCGCGCGTGACTTCTGCGTCGATCCCCAGCTCGCGCTGATGACACGGACGTTCACGCCGGCCCTCTTTCGATCGATAACGTAATTGATCGCTTCGATCGCGTCTTTGGTGCTCCCGGAACCCCCGGCATTCATAAACTTCAGCGGCATGATCTGAACTTTCCAGTTCACCCCGGCAATTCCAAGATTGTTCTCACCTTCGGCGCCGATGATGCCGGCGCAGTGAGTGCCATGACCGTTGTCGTCCATCGGGTCAGTGCCGTCGATTGCGTTGAAGCCGTTCTCATCGTCAATCGTGCCGAGTTCATTGTCGCGGTATGGGTCCATCTTTTCAGGACGCCGCCACATGTTCTCTGTCAGGTCTTCGTGGTTGTAGTCGACACCGGTGTCGAGCACTGCAACGACGACGTCATCGCTGCCCGTCGTCTTGGCCCATGCGAGCGTGGCGCTGATGTCTGCGCCTTTCTTTCCACCTCGCTGACCGGAATTGGCCAGCGCCCACTGATCGTTGAACTGTGGATCGTGCGGAAGAATCGGCACGAGCGGTCCCGCGCCAGTTTCCTCGAGATTGATCTCGTAGTTTGGCTCCGCGTATTCGACTTCCGGAAGTTGCTGGTATTCTTTAACGAGCGTTGCTGCATCGGCGTTGTCGAAGTCGTCAATCGCTTCCCAACCGGCCGCATTCTCGATGCGATCTTCGACGCGATCGTTTCGCTCCGCTGTCAACCGTTCGATGGCTGCCTGAGTTACACCACTCTTGAATTTGACCAGGATTTCCGGTGCGCCGAGGCTGCGCGTCTCGCTGAGCGAGATATCTTCGGCGCTCAATGCTTTTTTCTTCTCTTCGACGGTCACGATCCGCGCATGTGATTTCCACTGTTTCCGCCATTTGTTCAGTTGACCGGCGAAAGCGGCTACCAGAATGAGGACGATTGCCAGCGCGACGTGGATGAAAATGTTGTTGCGGTTCATGGTGGTACCTCTTAATTTGAGCTTGGTGCTTGGTCTTTGCTTAAACCAAGAACGAAGCACTAAGGACAAAGATCTAAATCCGATAATTCTTGCCGTTAAATTTGTAAGCTCTGACCTGGTTCTTGTCTGCGCGGTATTCGAAGGTTTGCCCCTGGGCTTCGAGTGTGATGCGCCAGCCGCGCGTGATCATCTGGCCGCTCATTTCGTCTTCCTCTGGCGCGCCGAGCGCCATATCGGGGAAATCCGCGTCTTCAACCGACTTCTCTTTGACGTCACCGGAGTCGATATTCAGGCGAGTGGCGAGGTCGTTCCGAGCGTTCTCAACTGCTATGTCTTTGCTGATTGCCATAATGACGATTCAAACGACCCCTTTGTGTTCTTTGTTCCCGCGATTAATGACGCTATTTTGAGCCTGTTATCGATTATGGTCAACCCGATTTGAGGCGCCTCCTTGGAGTGCGCCAACTTGTTGGCGCTTTCGTAGTTTTACCAAAGCGGAGCCAAGGCACCGCACTCCAAGGAGGCGCTCTATTTCAGATCTCCAAAGAGATGTTGCATCAGCGCTGTTACCGTAATCGCTGCGGTTTCGGCGCGCAGGATGCGACCGCCGAGGGTGATTACATGGAAATTTCGTGCCCGGGCGCTTTCGATCTCTTCGTCAGACCAGCCGCCTTCGGAACCAACCAGGGCAATCACGGAAAGAGGAGCTTGCCTGGAGAGATTTTCAAGCGTCTCACCACCGCGTTCGGCGAACATCACTCCCAATCCGTCCACGTCCAACGCCGCCTCGAACCTCAGCGGCAGGCTGATTTCCGGCACAAAAGCCCTTCCGGACTGCTTAGCGGCTTCGAGCGCAATGCGCTGCCATCGACCGAGACGCTTCGTCGCATCCGACTCGTCCCGCAAATGAATGTCGGCGTAGCGCGTGATAAGTGGAGTGATTTTCTTAACCCCGAGCTCGGTCGCCTTCTGCACAACGAGGTCAAACTTCTCACCCTTCAGCAAGGCGACGCACAAATTAAGCTGCAAGTGTGATTCAGGTTTTGCAGCCTCGACTTCAGCTTCTATTCGAAGCTCCGCAGCGTCGCGTCTGCTGGTGGAAACAACGCAACGAAACTCACGCCCACGCCCGTCAAAAACGTAAACTTCATCACCCGGTTTCAGCCGCAACACGTCGCGCAAGTGACGCGCTTCATCTCCGCCGAGAGTTACGGTCTGCTCTGTGGCATTGAAGGAATCAGGCGAGGCATGAAATCTTCGTCGAGTCATCGGATTAAACTATCAGCGCAACCCACTCGCCATCCTGCTCGATCTCGAACTCATCAATACCGTTGTCATGAAGACCTGCCTGGACCATCTCGACTTGTGTCTCGAGTATTCCCGAGAGGATCAACTTCCCACACGTCACACCCACGAGAGACGGCAGAATATGAGTAATCACATCGGCTGTCAGATTTGCACAAACGAGATCCGCGGAAGCGGTTGATTCTTCAACTGAACCGGTTCGGAAATCGATCTGGTCCAACACGCCGTTTGCCACCGCATTCTCACGCGCGATTGCAACAGCCATTTCGTCTGTGTCACATGCTTCGATACGAGCTTCGGGAGAGAGTTTCGCCGCCGCAATCGCGAGAATCCCGGTGCCGGTGCCAACGTCGAGAAAACTTCCGCCCGCGAAATGTTTCTGAAGTGCGTCGAGACAGAGGCGAGTGGTTTCGTGAGTGCCGGTGCCGAAAGCCATCCCCGGCTCGATGCGAATGATCAAACGATCATGTACCTCGCCGAGATCAGACCACGGCGGCGCAATGATGAAGCGACCGATCTCGACCGGCTGCCAGTTTTGTTTCCACTCTTCCAGCCAATCGCGCTGCTCCACTTCGCGAACGTTCATGTCGCGTACTGACGACGATGCCAGTTCGTAAATGCGTAGCGCTTCAAACAGTTCGTTTCGAACACCTTCGCGATCCGGCGTGACTGCGAAATACCCGGTTATCTGAATCAATCCATCTAACTCGTCGCCCGTCTCAGTTCCGAGGGCGCCTGCTTCCATCAACGCATATTCAACTGCCTCGCGTGCCGCCGGTTCCAGATCAACATCGAGCGCGTACCACTGCTGAGGTGTTTCTTTTGGCTGGCTCAATTTCCACTCAATCCAAACTCGTCAAGCAGTTGTTCCTTGTTACGCCAATCTTCTTCAACTTTCACAAACAGCTCGAGGTGACAGCGGTGGCCCAAAAGATTCTCGATCTCCTGGCGCGCACGCGTTCCGATTTCCTTCAGACGGCTGGCGCCTTTGCCGATAATGATTTTCTTCTGCGAACCTCTCTCGACCACGATGACGCAGTAAATGCGTGCGAAATCTTCTCGGACCTCTTCAAACCGCTCGGTCATGACTGCCGTAACGTAAGGAATCTCATCACCCGTCTCGCGTAAAACTTTTTCTCGAACGATTTCAGCAACGAGCACTCGCAGCGATTGGTCCGTCAACTCATCTTCAGCGAAGATCGGTTCACCCTCAGGTAGATGACGCAGACAGCTATCAATCAGAACGTCGATCTGATCTTTCTTGAGCGCTGAGATCGGAACTATCTCGCGCCATTCGTTTTCCTTGCTGTACCAGTCAATTAAGGGTAGTAGCGCAGATTTATCTTCGAGCTTATCGATCTTATTTAACAGGAGCAGCGCCGGCTTTTCGGAACGTTTCACGAGGTCCAACACGAAACGATCGCCATTGCCGGTAGAAACAGACGCATCGCGAATAAGACACACGAGGTCAACACCCATCAGCGCGTCCTGCACGGCGGCCATCATGCGGCGATTGAGCTCGTAACCGGGCTGGTGAACGCCCGGCGTATCGACGAAAACGATCTGACCTTCGGGCTTAGTAATTACACCCTGGATCCTGAATCTGGTGGTCTGCGGCTTGTCCGAAACCGCAGCAATCTTCTGCCCAACAAGTTGATTGAGGAGAGTTGACTTACCGGCATTGGGACGACCGATCAGCGCAACATAGCCGGCATGAGTAGTAGGTAACTGGCTTGACACAATTGAACTTTGAACTTTGTTCTTAGTGCTTTGTACTTTGTGTAATCCAAGCGCCAAGTACAAAGCGCCAAGTTCAGCTTTTTTCAGCAAAGATCTGGACCAGATGGAGCAATGTTTCCGTCGACTTCTCCAGCCCTCGTCGCGAGTTGTATTCGAGCTTGCCGTGGAAATTTCCACCGCCAGTGAAAAGATTTGGCGTCGGCAGGTCCCGGAAAGTCAAACGCGCTCCGTCCGTTCCACCACGAATCGGTTTCAGGAAGGGCTTAAGTCCGGCTCGACGTGCTGCTTCCATCGCATTATTCGTTAAGTCCGGATAGTTCTTCAGCACTTCCTTCATGTTCTTATAGTTTTCTTTGACGTCGATCGTGATCTTCACATCCTTATACTTCGCTGCGGTTTGCGCAACCATGTCGCGAAGCAACTTCTCCTTCGCGTCCAAACCACTGATGTCAAAGTCGCGCAGCAGAATCTTCAGGTTCGAGCTTTCGACATCAATCACGCCTGCATAAGGATGAACGAAACCCACGCGCCCTTCCGTCGTCTCCGGCAACATGTCCTGCGGAAAACGATTTAGGTAATCAGCGATCGCGTACATCGCATTGATCATGATTCCCTTAGCGGAACCAGGATGCGTGCTCTTGCCCTGGAATGTCACGGTCGCGGTGCGCGCGCTCCACGTCTCCTCGCTAATCTCTCCAAGCTCTCCACCGTCAACGGTGTAAGCCACCTTTGCGCCGAAGCCTTTCACGTCAAACTTCTCGATGCCTGTGCCGACTTCTTCATCAGGAGTAAAAGCGATCGCGATCGTGCCGTGTTTGATCTGCGGGTTCTGGCGCAGGATGTCGATCATCGTCATGATCTCTGCCACACCTGATTTATCGTCGGACCCGAGCAACGTGGTGCCATCGGCAGTGATGATGTCGTCGCCGATTAGCGTCTTGAGAACGGGATTTTTTTCGACCGTGATCACTTGCGTCGGATCCTTCGGCAAAGTGATGTCGCCGCCCTGGTAGTTTTTGTGAATGATCGCGTTGACGTTTTCACCGGAGACTGCCGGCGACGTGTCCATGTGCGCGATGAAGCCGACAACGGGCACTTTGGAGTTATCGGCGAGATTTCCCGGCACTGTTGCGTAGACAATTCCAAACTCGCTGACCCGCACGTTTTCTGCTCCAAGCGTGGTCAGTTCCTTCGCCAGGAGGTTCGCGAGGTTGAGTTGTTTACGCGTACTGGGCGTTGTCGTTTGATCTTCCTGCGACTGCGTGTCGATTTTCACGTAACGAAGAAAGCGATCCATCACCGGTTCGGTGGGCGGTTTAAGTTGGTTTTGCGCTCGTACGAGACCGATAGTAAATAAACACAGAAACGAAGCAATAATCGATTTCATTAATCAATACCTTTCAGATTACACAGATTCTAACGGAGAGATCGGCGCCACTCTTCGCTCTGATGATTCAAGTCGTCCAGAGTTTGCTGCAATTCATCGCGTTTGCCTGCCAAAACATTATCATCTGCGTCCGGAGGAACGTAGATTGGGGGCGCTACATAGACGCGAGCACGCGTAAAGGGCTTCGGGATCTGGAATTTGTCCCAACTCGGCGTTGTCCAGTAACGGTCGAGTGACATTGTGACGGGCATGATCGGATGGCCCGATTTTTTCGCTAGCAGCACAGCGCCCATCTTCGCGACATAACGCGGGCCTTTCGGACCGTCGATCGTGAATGCGGTCGTACAGCCCTCACGCATCAGACGCGCCATTTCAACAACAGCTCCAACTGCCCCACGAGTGCTCGATCCTCGCACTGCTCCGTAGCCAAAACGCTGAATAAATCGTGCGATGTACTCGCCGTCAAAACTTTTCGACGTCATGACCACGATGCGGCGTTTGCGCCACCAGTAAGTGGTTAGAAAAATTCGGTCATGCCAGAAGACGTAAATCGGCAGGCCGCCATTCTCCTCGGCTTTCTCGTGGTTCTCCCAACCGATGACTTCGAAACGCGCAGTCAGTCCGATCAAGTTGATGAGAAGAAAAAACACGAGGTCCGCGGCGCGAATCTTTAACCGTTCTACAAAGGAATAGTCCGAGAGGTCGGCGAATTCATACGCCCGAGCGACCCGCGTGTGCATATCGCAAACGAGTATAGGGCCACGGATTTTCACGAATCAACACGGATCAGAAACAATCCGTGTTTATCTGTGGCTAATAAATCTCTGGTTCCCCGGGCGGACGAGTTTTCCAACGTTTGTGAATCCACAGCCATTGACCTGGATACTGTCTGATACGTTTCTCGATACGCTGCGTCAGTTTCACCGTCAAGTCTCGCACGTCAGCCTCTTCATCTCCAGTGTTGTCAGGCGGAATCGGCGGCTCAACGATCAGCAGATACTTGCCTTTTTCCTCACACCACGGCGCAAACAATGGAACGAGCGGAGTGTTCGTTCGCACCGCGAGCTTGGCAACGACAAACGTAGTCGCGGCGGGTACTCCGAAAAAATCGATAAAAATCGCTTCGTCGTCGAGTGTATTCAGATCGGTAAGAAGACCGAGCGAGGTTTCACCAGAGCGAAGTATTTTCAGCATCGACCGCGCAGCCGAGAGCTTGTCGATTGTCTCATTGCCGAACCTTTTGCGAATGCGATCCACTAGCTGCTCGATGCGCGGATTGTCGAGTCTGCGCACCAGAAAGGTGATGGGATGATCGAACAGGGCCAGACCAAAACTGGTTAACTCCCAGGCGCCGATGTGTCCCGTGAAGAGAATTAGACGGTTGCCACGAACACTCTTGGCGGCTTTGAGGTTTTCGAGTCCCTCGACTTCGATGAGTTGTTTGAGCTCGTCGCGGGACCGAGACGAAAACTGGCTGAAAAACCCGAGCAAACGCCCGAGATTGTCGAAGCATTCCCGCAACAGCCGGCCTCGTTCCTCTTCAGTCTTTTCAGGAAAAGCGATACGAAGATTAATTTGCCCCGTGCGTCTGAGATCGCCTGCAATGGCGTATGCGAGTTTCCCCATACCCCGGCCGAGCGCCATTGCGGCCGGTGCAGGCAGCAGTCCAAACCCGGTTAGCACTGATTTGGCCACCGAGTATTCAAGAAATGTTTGTAGTCTGCCCGGTTTAGCCATTAGGGGACTGAATTCAGGATTCAAATGATTAGCAGGATTACGAGCATCCTGCAAATCCGGCTTAGTCTGCAATCAGGTACGTGATATATTTCGAACGCAGGGCGCAAGCTTTTCGTACAGAAAAGCGCGATATCTCTCCTCAAACATTCGATAGATTGGAGCCTGATGAAAAAACGCCGAATTCTCATCGTAGATAATAACGATGAGTTGCGTGTTCTGCTTGAACAGGCTCTCGGTCAACTCGGTCACGACGTAATCGTGACGGGCGAACGGGAAAAGGCGCTTCGTCGAGACGACCTCGATACCTTCGATCTCATCATCAGCGACCTCTCCGAAGCTGAAGTTAACGGAGAACCCATCAGCGAGCTACATCGCAAGCATCTAGTTATTCCTCTCAGTGAGCATGGCCCGGGCGTGATCAAGGCTTTCAAAATGGGGGCCGCAAACTATCTGCGGCTACCTTACAACCGCGACGAGCTGCGTGAGATAGTTGAAAAAACACTCTTACATAAACTCAGTACCTGCGATGACAACGGCAACTTTTCTCACGTTCACGAGAAGATTGAGTTTGAACTTCCAAGCGACCTGGCGCTGATGAATGGCGTGCTGGAATTTCTTCAGGAACGCGTTGCGAAGCTTGGCTTGATTCGCCCCGAACGTTCAAATCTCTTTATCGCGCTTGATGAAGCGTTTGTTAACGCAGTCAAACACGGCAACAAGAACGATCTGACGAAGTTAGTGAAGATTACTGCGGAGTTGTCGCCGAAAGAGGCGAGTTTTACTGTCGAAGACGAAGGCGAGGGGTTCAACGTTCGCGAGATTCCGGATCCATGTGATCCTGCCAACCTGTTTCGCACTTCCGGTCGAGGAGTGCTCCTTATCTACAACATCATGGACGAAGTTGAGTACAATGCGCAGGGAAATCGCGTAAAAATGGTGAAGCGTCCGGACGCTCCGGTCGAAACTCAACTCGTTGACCCAAATACCCCTGACGACAAACACGCCTGAAACCCAGGAACCCCCAACTGCATCCGCATTTTTGCGTGCATGGCGATGGTGGCTCCCACCTGCGGTAATCGCCCTCGCTCTTGTTCTGTATTTTGTCGATCCGTTCATCGGCGATTGGGACGGCATGGACTACACCATGCTCTCTCTGGATGGATATCCATCGTCGATGGCCCTCGGTCGCAATCTGTTTATCTTCACTAATCACTTCCTATTCCTGATCGGCCACGCGCTCTTCAATGTTCAACCTGACAAGGCGTATCTGATTTTCAAGTACGCAGTCGTCGCGCAAGCGCCGTTCGCTGTGATTGCGTGTTGGATACTCGCTCGTGACATCAGTGGCTCACTACAAACTGCCACGACTGCGGCACTGCTGATTGTTTTCTCCCCCGTCTTCGTGCTTTACGGCGGCCAGGTGATGACTGATGTTCCATCGGTATTGATCCTGGCGACGTCGCTCATCATTCATTTGCGTGGCGTGCAACAGCGAAGGGTTTGGCTGGTTTTGATTGGCGCGGGATTGATGGGGCTGGGAGTCAACCTGCGCGAAACGATCGGATTCTATGCGCCGTGGCTCGTGCTCGCGCCGTTTCTTCTGGGATGGAAGTTTCAACGACGAGAAATTTTGTGGGTGGCTGCTTCGGTCGCCGTTTTTGCTGTGTTGGCACTCGGATGGTTTGGTTACTGGTTCATTACAGATGAGCATTATCGTTGGGTTTGGCATGGCTGGCGCGAATCGATGCGTGACGAGTCGGCGCGACATCCCGTTGCGCTGGGCAACATTCGTCCGTACATCATCTTCTACTTTATTAGTGCTCCGCTTGTCTTTCTGACTATTCCATTCGCTCCGATTCTCGAGTGGCGCAAACGCCGTCTTTCGCCGATGTTGTTGTTGTGGCTGGTTGCGTTCTTCGCGAACGTGTTGCTGTTTTTCAACTACAGCACCACCGTAAACTGGCGTTACTTTTTGACTGGCCTGCCAGGCATCGTGCCGTTAGGTGCTTACTGGTTGCTGCGCATTGCGAAACGGCCAATGAAGAATGAGCGCCGGGCGTTTGTCGCGTGCGTATCGCTGATCGCAGCCCTTGCAATTGTCTTTGCCCTTCTCGCACGCCCAGTGAGTTATGAGTTCATCGAGCGACGAGCAATGAGCAAGGAGTACAGGCACCGTCTCGAAAAAGTGCCGCTCGATGCAATCATGATTTCGGGAGGGCAAACGATTGCTGTGCACTACTGGGCGTCAATCGGTGCCGGGCG
>DASTVU010000279.1:0-8787 GCA_035758935.1 Pyrinomonadaceae bacterium
CATCTTCAGTCCCGACGGCAAGTTGTTGCTGCTTCAGGTAGAGGATGCCGACGATAATCACAAAACGGTCGAACTATACGATTCCGAAGGAACGTTTTTGATCAGTCTCCCGGGAGATCTAAATTCTGCTCCGCGTGCTGCTTTTAGTACTGACAGCAAGCTTGTGGCGCTCACGAATGATGACTCGGGAATTGTCTGGAGCGTCACGGAAAAGAGAATCATCAAGAAGTTTGGAGAGCCTTCGGCGAAGATCGTCAGTATTGCATTCAGCCCGGATGGGAAGTCAATCGCAACATGCTCCAAAGACGGCATGGTCCAACTCTGGTCGTTTCCCGAGGGAAGACAGCTCGCGAAGGTACGCATCGATTCTGAAGATCTATACCAACTCGGATTTAGTCCGAATGGAAAATATGTTTTTGTGCGCGAAGAGGTGGCTGCACAGTGGTTGTGGGAGCCATTCACTCAGCACATAATCCCGCTCGCAAGGCATGAGCAAACTGTCATGAAATGGAATTTCAGCGAAGACAGCACCCTCATTTTCACTTACGACCTGGCGGAAAAGACCGTGATCGAACAAACAAGAGACGGCAAGTTAATATCTACAATTTCGGGCGAGATACTTGGCAGCGGCGTTAACAACAAGTATCTGATCGACTCAAACCTGTCGTTTTGGGAAACGTATCGGGGTAAGCTGTTCTCGAAGTCAATCGTTCCGTCGGATTATCGCGCGATTGGTTTGAAGCTCTCAGGTGGCCAGCTAATAGCATTCAGCAGTGACGGACGAATGATGACGCGCCCACTCGATGAGTTCCGTCCACTCGATGAAGTCATCGCCGTTGCTGCTAAGCGAACAAGATTGCGTTAACTGCGGATGAACGCGGATTCAAAACGGATTGTATCCGTTATCAATCCGCGTTAATCCGTGGCTAATCTAACGATTGTTGCCCCGAGCCCGCCGGCCTGTGGTGGCGCGTCGGTCCAGTCGATGACGAATTCAGTGCGCGCGAGAATTGAGCGGACCATTTCACGTTGCACGCCAATTCCCTTGCCGTGAATAATCCTCACGACCTTAAATCCTTTTTCATTAGCAAGCCGCAGGTACTCCTCGACCACCGCTTTAACATCGCGCGGCGGAATAGTGTGTAGATCGAAGACGTCGGTGATCTCGATTTCGACCGGCTCCGGAAACGGATTATCGAAGTCATCGTCGTTCATACCTAGATTTGACACCCCTGTGTCGCACTTGTAAACTCGCGCTCTTCAAAAACTACAATTAAATTAAAGGAATCAAACGATATGGGTGCGCGAAAGAAGATTACTGTTGTGGGCGCAGGGAATGTTGGCGCGACTGCGGCACACTGGCTTGCCGCGAAGGAACTTGGCGATGTGGTCCTGGTTGATATCGTCGAAGGAGTGCCGCAGGGCAAGGCGCTGGATCTGGCTCAAGCCGCACCTGTCGAGGGTTTCGACGTGTGTATGATTGGTGCAAACACGTACGACGACACAGATAATTCGGACGTTGTGATCATCACCGCCGGTCTCGCTCGTAAGCCCGGAATGAGTCGCGATGATCTACTGAAGACGAATGCCGACATCGTGTCGAAAGTGGTCGACGAAGTTGTCCGCCGTTCTCCGAATACGATCCTGATCATCGTGTCGAATCCACTCGATGCGATGTGCCAGGTTGCGTTGCGACGCTCCGGATTTCCGAAGCATCGTGTGATCGGAATGGCAGGCGTGCTCGACTCGGCTCGCATGCGTTGTTTCCTTGCCGAAGCGTTGGACGTTTCAGTAGAGAACGTCACGGCGTTTGTTCTCGGCGGACACGGCGACACGATGGTGCCGTTGCCGCGCTTTTCGACTTGCGCCGGCATCCCAATCACTGAGCTGCTGCCGAAAGACAAGATCGACGCGATTGTGAAGCGCACGGCAGGAGGCGGTGCAGAGATCGTAAGCTTGTTGAAGACTGGATCGGCTTACTATGCGCCCTCAGCGGCGGCAGTCGAGATGACTGAGTCGATCTTGAAAGATAAGAAGAAGATTCTTCCGTGTGCGGCGTATCTCGAAGGTGAGTATGGGATTAATGGGCTCTACGTCGGAGTGCCGTGCAAGCTGGGCGCGCGCGGGTTGGAGCAGATTATTGAGATCAACCTGACCGCGGAAGAGAGAATCGCACTGCAGAAGAGTGCGTCAGCGGTGCAGGAATTGGTCGACGTACTCGGGATTTAACCGGATATTTTAGCCGCAGATGAACGCGGATAAACCCGGATCAGCCTTTGAGCCAGCCGAGTAGACCGTGGATCACGGTTTCACGGTTTTCCTCGTAGATTGCGCGTGTGAGCGGAATGTTCATTGGGCAGGCTCTCACGCAGTTTTGTGCGTTTCCGCAGTTGGTGATTCCGTCCTCACCCATGATTCCTTCGAGCCGTTCGCCACGATTCATCTTACCCGAAGGGTGCATGTTGAATAGACGCACCTGCGCGATCGCCTGTGGTCCAATGTAGTTGTCGCCCTCATACTGCGGACACGCTTCCAGACAACAACCACAAGTCATACAACGCGAATATGCGTAACGCTCCTGCACGTCGTCCTGGTCCATGCGTGGGCCTGGCCCGAGATCGTGAGTGCCGTCCAGCTCGATCCACGCGTGAACACGACGAAGATGATCAAACATCTGCGAGCGATCGACGATCAGATCGCGAACGTTCGGAAACTTCGACATCGGTTCAAGCTTGATCGGTTGTTCGAGATTATCGATTAGTGCGGAACACGACTGTCGCGCGCGACCATTGATAATCATCGTGCAAATGCCGCACACCTGTTCGAGACAGTTCATGTGCCAGACCGGCGGCGTGGTGCGTTCGCCCGCCTTGTTCACAGGATTCTTCTGGATCTCCATCAAACAGGAAATGACATTGAGATTCGGTCGATAAGGAATCTCAAACTGCTCCCAGTACTGTGGCGAGTCGGGATTGGCGCGACGACGGATGTGAATTTCAACGGTCTTTGGTGGATGTGATGACATAGCGCTGTTAAGCCTTCGCGGTCTCCTTCTTACCTTTGCTGTAGTCGCGCTTGCGCGGCGCAATCAGAGAGATATCGACTGGATCGTAAGAAAAAACCGGGCCTTCGCCGGAGTACTCGGCGATTGTCGTCTTCAGGAAATTTTCATCGTCGCGGTCCGGAAACTCGGGTTTGAAGTGTGCTCCACGCGACTCGTTGCGATTCAGCGCACCAAGAGTAATCACGCGCGCGAGTTCGAGCATGTTAGCGAGATGGCGTGCGTGCGGTAGTGCCATGGTCGCCCAGAGATTTGAATCGTTGATCGAGATTTGTTTGTATCGATCCATTAACTCGAGCAACTTATTATCGGTTGCTTTGAGCTTGTCGTTGTAACGAACCACGGTGACGTTATCAGTCATCCACTTGCCCATTTCGTCGTGCAGTCGATACTGATTCTCGGTACCGCTCTGTTTGATCAGCTTGTCGTTGATCTCCTGTTGAAGTTTCAACTCCTGATCGTAAATTCGCGAGCCATCAGCACCGTTCCGTTCGACGTTTTTCGCGTATTCAATCGCAGCAGGTGCTGCAACAAACCCGCCGAAGACGCAACTAACGAGCGAGTTAGCGCCCAAACGATTTGCGCCGTGAATTGAATAGTCACACTCACCCGCCGCGAGTAGTCCCGGAATGTTTGTTATTTGATTGAAGTCGACCCAGAGGCCGCCCATCGAGTAATGCACGCCCGGGAAGATCCGCATCGGCACGTGCCGCGGGTCGTCACCCACGAACATTTCGTAGATCTCGAGAATGGCTCCTAACTTTCGATCGAGAGTTTCGGCGGGAATGTGAGTCAGGTCGAGATAGACTTGATTCTGACTGCCAATGCCCATGCCGTCGATGCACACCTGAAAGATCTCGCGCGTAGCGATGTCACGCGGAACGAGATTGCCGTAAGCAGGATACTTTTCTTCGAGGAAATACCAGCGTTCAGCCTCCGGAATTGAAGACGGCGAACGAACATCGCCCTTCTTACGTGGCACCCAAACGCGTCCGCCTTCGCCGCGCGCCGACTCCGACATCAGTCGCAGTTTGTCCTCACCGGGAATCGAGGTCGGATGAACCTGGATGAACTCGCCATTCGCATACTTCGCGCCCTGCTGGTAACACGCAGAGACGGCGCTGCCGGTGCAGACCATCGAATTCGTCGATTTGCCGAAGATGAGACCTGGACCACCAGTAGCGATGATTACAGCGTCCGCGGGAAAGGCCTTGAGCTCGAGTGTCTGCAAGTCCATCGCGATCAATCCACGGCAGACCTGATGATCGTCGAGCACGAGCGACATCATTTCCCAGTGTTCAAACTTCCTGACCTTTCCGCCTACTTCGTATCTTCTGACCTGTTCGTCGAGTGCGTAAAGAAGTTGCTGGCCCGTCGAGGCGCCGGCAAAGGCGGTGCGGTGATGTTTAGTGCCACCGAAGCGACGGAAGTCGAGCAAGCCTTCAGGCGTACGAGAGAAGGGGACACCCATGCGGTCGAACAGGTAAATGATCGACGGCGCCATTTCGCACATTAATTTGGCAGGCGGTTGATTCGCGAGAAAGTCGCCGCCGTAAACAGTGTCGTCGAAGTGTTCCCAGGTGGAATCGCCTTCGCCTTTGGTGTTGACCGCGCCGTTGATGCCGCCCTGCGCGCAAACCGAGTGCGAACGTTTGACGGGCACGACGGAAAACAGATCGACAGCATGGCCGCCTTCCGCGATCTTCATGGCGGCGGCAAGTCCAGCCAGCCCGCCTCCGACAATCGCGATTTTCATTCCGTTACTGGCCATTAATGAATGAGTCCTCCTAACAATCCGCCGGGACGGATGAAAGCGACGGCAGCGTTGATGCCGACCAAGAGCAACACCACACCAAAACCGATGCACGCATAACCGGTCAAACGCTGTGCGCGTTCGCCAATCGTGATACCCCAATCGACGAGGAACAACCAGATTCCATTTGCGAGGTGCCAAACAGTCGCAGTGATTCCGATCATGTACACAATGAAGATCGGGACCATGCGAAACTCGCGCGCAACGATCTCGAAAGCTTTATCCGGATGAGTAGCCACCGACATGTCGTTTAGTCCCGGAATCATTCCAAATCGGAAGTTGAGCACGTGGAACGTGATAAAGAAGAACAGAATGACACCGGTGATTCGCTGAATCAGATAAAACCAGTTTCGCGGATATGGGTACGCGAGATTGTTAGGCCGCGCTTCCATTGTAATCACCAGGCCGTACACAGCGTGGTAGATTAACGGAATGAAGATGCCGCCGATCTCGACAAAGATGATGTAGGGAATCGACTGAAGGTCGTCGACCGCACTATTGAAGTCGCCCGCACCAGTCAATGCCTTGGAGTTGGTGTAAAAGTGTTCTAAAAGAAAGAGTCCGAGGGGAACGATACCGGAAAGCTGATGCAGCTTGCGCAGGATGAAAGTCCTGCTCAAACGAATAGCCAAGAATCCACTCCTTTGCCGATAAGCATTGACATCGACGCCAGTCGTCGATCTCGGTTAGGCAGGTTGTTAATGAGTCTGAACAAGAGCAATTGAATTATGCCACAAGGCACATAAGGCACAAAACTATGGCTGAACTCGTAGAGCAATCTCTAAGTGCGATTGCGAAGTTGATTCGGCAGCGTGAGGTGTCGCCGGTTGAGGTTGCGGAGGCGCATTTGGAGCGAATTGCGCGTTTGAATCCGGCGTTGAATGCGATCGTTACGCTTGCGCCGGATGTTGTTGAGCGCGCCAGGGCTGCGGAAGCGGCGTTGCTGCGAGGTGATGAAGTTGGGGCGCTGCACGGAGTGCCGGTGACTATCAAAGACACGATTGACACGGCGGGTTTGCGAACCACGAGCGGTTCCAAGATACGTGCTGACTATGTGCCGGAGACCGATGCGCCTGCGGTGGCGCGTCTGAAGGCTGCGGGTGCGATTGTTCTTGGAAAGACCAATGCGGCTGAGATGGCGATGGACTATAACGCTGACAATCTCGTCTTTGGTCGAACTAATCATCCACTTGACTCAAATCTCACTCCCGGTGGTTCGAGCGGCGGAGAAGCTGTTGCGATCGCGACGTGCATGTCTCCCGGCGGTATTGGAAGCGACCTTGCGGGCTCGGTTCGGATCCCGGCGCATTTCTGTGGAATCTGTGGATTGAAACCGACTACTGGTCGGATTCCAGGTGAGATGCAGTTTCCTCCGAGTATTGGCCCATACTCTCTTGGCGCCGTGATTGGACCAATGGCGCGTACTGTAGGCGACTTGCGTTTGTTGCTTGGTGCTCTCAGTAAAGATCCTTTTGAGCGAAGTTCCTTTGATCTGCGTGGGACTCGCGTGGCGTGGTATACGGATGACGGAGTTGCTCCCGTCACAGAAGAGACTGTGAGGGCGGTTGCCGCTGCGGCCGCAGCGTTGCGTGATGCCGGATTGATAGTTGAGGAGCGTCGGCCGCCGCATGTCGATCGCGGCAACGAGATGTGGCTGAAGATATTTTCGCGGGCGTCAGTTGTTCAGTTGCGTGATGTCTACAAGGATCGCGAGAGAGAAGGTGGTTCTTTTGTACGCTGGCGGCTCGGAACCGCTGACGATACTCCCGCACCGACGCTGGACGAATACATTGCTGGTTGGATGGAACGCGATCGCCTTCGTGAAGAATTACTTCAGTGGATGGAGACGACGCCGATCATCGTCGCGCCCGTTGGCGCCACGCCTGCATATCCACACGACACACTCAAAGTCACCGTGCGTGGTTCAACTTTCGGCACGTTTCGAGCATTCAGCTACGCACAAACTTTCAGCGTCTTTGATTTACCCGTGGTCACAGTTCCAGCCGGAAAATCGAACGAAGGCTTGCCGATTGGCGTACAAATCGCCGGAACTCCGTTTGCGGAGGAGACGGTTTTGGCAGCGGCACAGATCGTAGAGAAAGCTTTATCCACAGGTTCAGATATATAATCTGCGAAATCTGTGGATTGATGGGAGTCTCGACAATGGACCCACTCGCTACACTTCTTGCATTTCTGTTCTTCGGATTCATCGCGATCGTTTTGCTCGTAATCGCGGTCAAAACGATCCGAATCGTGCCCCAGGCAGCGGCCATGATCGTTGAGCGTCTCGGCAAATTCGACAAAGTCGCCAACGGAGGACTTAACATCCTCGTTCCGTTTCTCGATAAACCACGCGCAGTCTATTGGACCAATATGCGTCCCGGGCTGACATTGATCGACAAACGCGAGCAGTACATCGACCTGCCGCCGCAACCGGTCATCACGCGCGACAACGTCACTATTCATGTCGATTCAGTGGTCTACTGGCAGATCACCGATCCCATCAAGGCCGTTTACGAGATCAACGATCTGGTAGGCGGCATCGTCCAGTTGACGATCACTGGTATGCGTGCGGTGATGGGCGAGATGGACCTGGACCACACGCTTTCGAACCGCGATCAGATTAATGCGAAGCTGCGTGTGATTCTTGACGAGGCGACTGACAAGTGGGGCGTTAAGGTTACACGCGTTGATGTGAAGAACATAAATCCACCGGAAGATGTGCGGATCACGATGGAGAAGCAGATGACGGCGGAACGCAACCGTCGTGCGCTTGTCTTGCAGGCTGAGGGCGATCGGCAGGCCGCAATCACGCGCGCTGAGGGTGAGAAGCAGGCGGCTGTAACGCGCGCTGAAGGTGAAAAGCAGTCGGCGATATTGGCTGCTGAAGGCGCCGCGCAGGCACGTCTGCGCAATGCTGAAGCAGAGTCGGAGGCGTTGAATCGAATCGCTCAGGCTATTCCGGACGGCAACGCGGAGCAGTATCTGATTACGGTGCGTTATATCGAGAGTTTGCGAGACATGACGCGGACGAGCAATTCGAAAGTGATATTCATGCCGGTGGAAACTTCGGCGATGCTTTCGAGTGTTGGTGCGATTAAGGAAGTGCTTTCGCAGACGGGCGAGAAGGACGACAAGGATCAAGTGCCACCGCCGCCGCCACGCCCACGCGAACTGGGCCGCGGATGAAACGGATTTAAAAACCCGATCTGCGCAGATCGGTTCTTTTTATCCGTGTAATCCGTGTTTCGAGATCGCGGTGTACTTTGATCCTTTGGGGCTCAGTTCACTGCGGAAGACAACCAGTTCTTTTAACTGTATGACGGTGGTCTGAAACGTCATCTGCAGATGAGCGTCTGCAAGGCGTCTCGCTCCCTCCGGCCGTCTAATGCGCGCGATTGTTAAGTGCGGACGATAAGCTCGATCTTCCTTCTCGAAACCTACTGCCGCACACTCATCTTCCAATCGTTGGTATAAAGCCGACAGTTTTTCTGAAGGATCACTCACACCGATCCAAAGCACCTGCGTGCGAAACGCGCCCGTTTTGCCAATACTGACCTCGAACGGCGTGAACTCTTTCACTGCTCGATCAATGGCACGCGAGATCGTTTCGATTCGATCGACGGTGACGTTGCCGAAGAACTTCAACGTCAGATGAATGTTCTCCACTCGACTCCAACTCGCCGCCACATCCGGAATCTCCTTCCGCAATCGCGCAACGTGATCCTCCAATTGCGCGCGCACCTCCGGCGGAAGTTCAACCGCGCAGAACACACGCCACGATACAGATATGGTCTTCATAGAACGTACTGTAGGGGCGGCCCTCCGTGGCCGCCCGTGGTTTGAATGGTGTTCGCCAAACTCGAGGCTGTCGTTTTTCGAATCCGTTAAGCTGAACCACGAGCGGCCACGG
>DASTVU010000280.1:0-4576 GCA_035758935.1 Pyrinomonadaceae bacterium
GTCGGTAAAGCGACGTTCGACAAAGACCTCAATGTACTACGCCCGCGTGGCTACCTGGTGTTGTTTGGAGGTTCGAGCGGAGCGGTCCCGCCGTTTGATTTGATTAAGCTTTCGCAGAAGGGCTCGCTATTCCTCACGCGACCGACACTCGCCCATTACACTGCCACTCGCGAAGAACTGGAGTGGCGCGCCAACGATGTCCTTCAATCAATCGCACGCGGCGAGCTCAAACTTCGAATTCACAAGACCTATCCACTCGCCGACGCCGCACAGGCACATCGAGATTTGGAAGGAAGGAAGACGACCGGCAAGTTGTTACTTAAGCCATCCGCGGCTTAAAACAAAAAGCAAAATCGCCGATGCCGTCCCGTCCATCGTCGGCTCGTTCGTCGAATAATCGTTAATGTCGTCGTGGTAGACGGCTCGATCGTCCTGAAATGGCGCGAACGGATCCGGTTCCCTGATCGACACTCCTCGCAAACTCTGAAACACCTTTCGATAAACCGGACCATCAACCAGTCCACCACGCACCATCTTTTTCAGTAACGCATTCGTGAAGAGATGAACATCCTTTGGATAAACACCGTCGTCAGGAATGCCCGTGAACATTGAAACGCCCCACGGATTCTTTCCCAACAACCAGTCAATCTGTTTGGCAGTGAATTGCTGGTAACGCTTGTCTCCGGTCATGCGCTCGTACATGAGGCACTGAGTTGCAAGCGCGACGAGGAGGTTGTTGGAACACCAGATAAACGGCACGCCGATGCGATACGGATTGCGTTCGCTTTGTTTGAGGCAACGCTCAATCTGTTCACGATAGAAACTCGCAAGCTGTTTCTTCGTACTTGCGTCGACTAAGTCATAGAGTCGAAAGTGTCCGGCGTTCATGAACGGATAGTATTGATAGTGACCAGCCTCGTCCTTTCCCATCCAGGATTCAGCGCGCGCTAGCAGAGCGTAGCGTTTGGCATCACGTAAATAACGATTGTCTCTGGTCGCGCGGAAAAGCTCGGCGGCGGCCCATTCCATGTCGTCAGCCCACGTCGTTTCGGCATAGCGATACGGCGCGCCGTAAGAGTTTCCCTGTTGCACTCCTTCTTTCGCCTGGCCCAAGTCGTAAACTTCCCTGCCTGCTTGCAGAAGTGTTTGCGCAAACGATCGCAAGCGTGGATCGTCTTTCCAGATCTGATAACCCAGAGCCATCGCAGCCGCGTAGCGTCCGGCGAGATTTGCGACGCCGTTTGACTCGCTCGTGTACTGTCGTAGCCCCTGCGGTTGTCCGTCAGCAAAATAGACCACACGGTAACTACCCGGCCCCCAACCATAATCAACAGTCTCCGCCTGCGGTAAGCGAAAGCCTTTGTGATCGCGATCGTCTGCGACCTGGTGATAAAGCTGATCCGGAGCGGGATGTAGTTTCAACATCCACGCTAGTCCCCAAAGAGCTTCGTCGAGAATGTCTGGGGTACCGTTAGCTCCAGGTTGTCCGAGGTTATTGAACTTGTCTGCAAATACGCGCTTGTCAGGAGCGAGTTGGTATGCAAGAAGCATCTGTGCAGTGGCGTTGCTCGATGTGAGCAGATACTTCAGTTGGTCACCGGCATCGTGCCAACCGCCAGACGCGTTGATGTAAGTACCTGCCGGTGCTGGTCCAAACGCGGTGCGACCGTCGAACGTGTGACAGGCAGCATCGACGTACGGGTTGTAACCGCAGCGCTGCTGTCGCATGAACTCAAGCAGTTGATCCGGGAGCTGAGTGTTGATGGTTGGACTGATCGTAAATTCTGATCTCGCTGAACCCGCGGCGATAATGAACGTTCCTTCCACCTTAAACGAGCTAAAATCGAGTTCACCAAAGTGATTAAACTGCCCCCATGATCCCTCGACAGTTTTTATCCTTCCCAAGAAGACCACATGCCGGTCCGAAGTTCTCCCAATCGCGAATTGAGATGGGAGCGGCTCATTGCTAAAGACAATCGCCGTCTTGGGCTGATCGGGTGCGAAACCGAGTTGATTTATCCGGATGTATTGCTGTGCATCCGTGTTGGGGACGAGAAACAACAGGAAACTAAGGATTATGGGTTTCATCGGCCTAATCCGCGTTTATCCACGGCTAAATAATATTTTCTTGACAGCGATTTTCTCGCTCCCTATAGTAGCCCGAGGTTATGATTAGCACTCGCACATTTTTCTATTTCGCCTTTACTTACCGCTTCTTCTTTACGAAGGAGAGCGGGTGGCGAAGTTTGAAATCGATGTGCTGACGACCTAAAAGCACAACACCTTCAACGAGCCGGCCGCGATCCTAAAAGTCGCGGCCGGTTTTTTTGTTGCCCGGAGCTGAATCATGGACATAGAGCATTGGCGAAAAGAAATAGACGAAATCGACGCTGAACTACTTCGACTCTTAAACATGCGAGCGAGACTCGCGCTGAAAGTCGGCGCACTCAAACAAGCCGCACAACTCCCTTTTTGCGATCCCGAACGCGAACGCACCGTGCTACAGCGACTCCAGGAGATCAATGCCGGTCCCCTCGATGAACGTGCAGTGGGCAAAGTATTTCGCAGGATCATTCTGGAATCGAGACGCGTCCAGGGCGTTGCGAGTTCATGAGCACACATACGCAAAAACCCAGAGTGGCATTTCAAGGCGAGCGCGGCGCGTTCAGCGAGGAAGCTGCGCTTAAACTGCTCGGACCTGAGATTGAACTCGTCCCGCGAAAAACCTTCGCGGATCTCTACACCAGTCTCGACAACGGCATCGCTGATTACCTTCTTGCGCCCGTAGAAAACACGATCGCCGGTGTCGTGCAGCCTTCGGTCGATCTACTCAACTCAAGCTCGTTGAATGTTCTCGATGAGATTCAGATAAAGATCGAACAACATCTCATTGGTTGTCCCGGCGCTGCATTCGAAACAATCGAGACAGTGCAGTCTCACCCAGTCGCACTTGCGCAGTGCAGCCGTTTCTTCGAAACACATCCCCAACTCAAATCAGTAATCGCCGACGATACGGCCGGCAGTGTTGCGGAAGTGATTCGCCTGGGCGAACCGCAACGCGCCGCCATAGCCGGCCAACGCGCCGCAGATCTCTACCGCGGCACAATCATTCGGAAAAGCATTCAAGATCATTCGGAGAACTACACCCGATTTCTATTACTTACCCGGTCAGTAAAGGAACACACATCATGATCGTCAACATGTCAAACAACGCAACCCGCGACGAAATCAATCACATCATTGAACGAATCAAAGAATGTGGTTTTCAGGCACACGTAGTTGAAGGCGCCGAACGCACCATCATCGGGGCGATCGGAAGCAGCGGGCGCCGCTCGGAAATTGAAGCGCTGCGCGCAGCCCCGGGTGTTGCGGAAGTAATCCAGATCTCGCACCCGTTTAAGCTCGTCAGCCGTCAACTGCGACAGGCAGGAACGATTGTCGACGTCGCCGGAACCAAAATCGGCGCGGGCGACCTGGTTGTGATCGCAGGGCCGTGTTCGGTCGAATCCGAAGAGCAACTGATGGAAACGGCGCGCTCAGTGAAAGCGTCGGGCGCGAACATGCTCCGCGGCGGCGCTTATAAACCACGCACTTCGCCTTACGACTTTCAGGGACTCGGCGTCGAAGCACTGCGCTTTCTCAAACATGCGAGTAAAGAGACTGGTTTGCCGATCGTGACCGAGGTCATGAGTGAAGCAGACGTCGAGATCGTCGAAGAATATGCCGACATGATGCAGGTTGGCGCGCGCAACATGCAGAACTTTTCACTGCTTCGTAAACTCGCAGGCGTCTCGAAGCCGGTTCTTCTGAAACGTGGACCATCAGCAACAGTAAAAGAGTGGTTGCTTGCGGCTGAATATCTGCTCGCAGGCGGCAACCCAAACGTGGTGTTGTGTGAACGCGGTATCAAGACCTTTGAAACAGCGACACGTAATACCCTCGACCTCGCCGCAGTCGCACTCGTGAAGGAACTTTCGCACTTGCCGGTGCTGGCGGATCCCTCACACGGAACGGGAATGAGAAGTTTGATTACGCCGATGTCGAAAGCTGCGGCAGCAGCGGGTGCGGATGGTTTGTTGATTGAGGTCCATCCGTGTCCGGAACGGGCTCTTTCAGATGGACCCCAATCGCTCGATTTACCAGGTTTTCAAGAGTTGATGGAGAGTTTGAATCGGCCACAGATGAACGCGGATGAACACAGATCAATAAGAGCGGCTTGATCCGTGATCATCCGTGTAATCTGTGGCTAAACCTTATCATTGATTCTCAGGCGGTTTGGTTTTTCTAGGCAGTTCCTTCTCGGTCTTGATGATCGAACCATCGATCGCGTTAACCCAAACGTGCGAAGACCCAACCTCGCCTTCGTTTGCGATGATGACGTGATAGAACACCACTCCATCCGTGGCTAACTTACCGGGTTTTTCCCAGCCTTTTGCATCGAGAGTGCAAAGCAAAACTTTTCCGGGCTGTTGGCTGGTCGCGACCTGGATAGCCTGGTCCATATTTATCTTCGCCAGGCGAATGAGCGCCGCTTGTTTCACTTCGCGCATTTCCATCTCGACTTGTCGCTTGCGAT
>DASTVU010000281.1:0-6399 GCA_035758935.1 Pyrinomonadaceae bacterium
TCGGCGTCATGTTCAAACCACGGGCGGCCACGGAGGGCCGCCCCTACAGTACGTTCCGAGGTGCATCTTTGCGCCTTTGTGGCGTTGCGTGAGAAACTCAACAATAAGTTGATGCTTAACCGCTTCTTCGTCTCGCCAGACTTCTCCATCTATTTCCGCAGAGCAAAACAGCTCGCCTGGCAGAGTCAAGCCACATCAGGCTATTCACTTCTAACCACCTTAAAAGGAAGACTTGATTACACCGTCGATAAGAAGCATGACACGCTCGAAAACTCTGAATCCCTCGTGCTCGAGCCGAATGCGACCATCACAGCAAAGGGTCAGCAAGTCGAACTTCTCTTTCTCACCTTTTCCGCGTCGCTTGTGATTCAGCACGCCACCGCAATGCGATTGATTCCGCCAAAATCAATCGTCACGTTTTCACGCGATCCAATGCGAGGTGATCAAAAGCTGGAAAGGATACTCGGAGAATTTGTCTCCGAGCTCGCTGCAGAAAAGCCCGGCAAAGAGATTGTGCTGCGAGCTCTCGTCGAACAGGCATTGGTCCACATATTGAGAAACTACGCCACACCAAAACTCTCAGAAGAGCTCGAACTGTCTCGCGTCGGTCTGGTTGATAGACGCATTCGTCGCTCGGTTGAGCTAATGCACACGCAACTCGATCAAGATCTCTCTCTGAAAGCCCTCGCCGCTGCTTCTTATCTCTCGCCATTTCACTTCGCTCGACTGTTCAAAAAACTCACCGGATCATCTCCGCACAACTATCTCGCCGGCATTCGTGCCACGCGCGCTCAGTTGTTACTCTCTGAAACAGATCTTTCCGTAGCGGAAATTGGAGCGCGTGTCGGCTATCTAAGCGGCAGCCATTTCACAAAGGCATTCCGCACCGCAACGGGCGCAACTCCGCGCGAATTTCGCCAGGGACTCGTCTCGCGAGACAACGACGGCGCAATGCGTCGCCAATAATGCGCAAGATTTGTCGGTTCAAATCGCGGCTCGACCCTTATCATGCCTGTAAAACTTTTCAGGAGAACAATGAATGCCAGTCGCGAAACAAACTGAGATGAGCCCAGCAGAAGGAAAGCTCGGAGTTTTACTCGTCGGCCTGGGCGCCGTCAGTACCACTTTTATCGCAGGTGTTGAAGCGATCAAGAAAGGTTTTGCGCAACCGATCGGCAGCCTTACGCAAATGGGTACCGTTCGTCTCGGAAAACGAACCGAGAATCGTGTGCCACTGATCAAAGACTTCGTGCCACTGGCTCAACTCAAAGATCTTGTATTCGGAGCGTGGGACATTTTCCCTGACTCCGCTTACGACGCCGCTTTGAACGCAGGCGTCCTCGAGAAAGAGCTTCTGGCCCAACTGAAGGGACCGCTGCGTAAGATCAAACCGATGAAGGCCGTCTTCGATCAAACGTACGTGAAACGTCTCAGTGGTACCAACGTCAAAACCGGCAAGAACAAATTTGAGCTTGCACAGCAACTGATCGACGAGATCGCAGAGTGGAAACGCAAGAACAAGTGTTCACGGCTGGTGATGATCTGGGCAGCGTCGACAGAGATCTTTCTGAAGCCGCATGCAGTACACAAAACCATCGACTCGTTTGAGCAAGCGATGCGTGATAACCACAAGGCGATTGCGCCGTCGATGATCTACGCGTACGCAGCGCTCAAGTCGGGAATTCCGTTCGCGAACGGCGCGCCGAATCTCACTGTGGACATTCCAGCATTGATGTCTCTTGCCGATAAGAACAAGCTCGCAATCTGCGGCAAGGATTTTAAGACCGGGCAAACGCTGATGAAGACCATCATCGCACCCGGACTGAAGTCGCGCATGCTTGGTCTCCACGGCTGGTACTCGACAAACATTCTCGGCAACCGTGACGGTGAAGTGCTCGACGATCCGGACTCGTTCAAGACAAAGGAAGAGTCGAAGTTGTCAGTGCTCGAGTACATTCTCCAGCCTGAGGTTTATCCCGAGCTATACAAAGACTTCTCTCACGTGGTGCGGATCAACTATTACCCACCACGCGGAGATAACAAAGAAGGCTGGGACAACATCGACATCTTTGGCTGGCTCGGCTACAAGATGCAGATCAAGATCGACTTTCTTTGTCGCGACTCGATCCTGGCGGCGCCGATTGTTCTCGACTTAGCGCTGTTCTTAGATCTCGCTCAACGCGCGGGAATGAAAGGCGTGCAGGAGTGGCTCTCTTTCTACTTCAAGTCTCCGCAAACTGCGCCGGGTTTGTATCCCGAGCACGACATCTTCATTCAATTGATGAAACTCAAGAACACGCTTCGTCACTTGCGTGGTGAAGATCTGATTACCCACCTGGGACTTGAATATTACGATTAGTTTTAACCACGGATTACACGGATCTCCTTACTCGATCCGTGTATCCGTGGCTCAAAACGTGCAATTATTGTCAGTCGAGTCTTGACAGGAAATGTCATGCAAACGGCTAACATCGACCCTCCTGTTACGTTTTCACGTTCCCCGACACTATAAATGTGGTGACAATTTATGCGGACTTGTATATATAGCTTCGGGTTGCCTGCCGTTTCAGGCGTGAAAACGCGGGTTAGGAAACCTTAAACTCTTCTGCATGCATCAATTTGATGTGCGGATCGTTCCTTGCAAGTACGCTGATGGGCCAGAGGATTTAGGCTTAGCAGTCGCCCCCGGATTGACTGGCAAGGAGAAGAGCCGATGTTAGCTGAGTGTGAAGAAGTGACAAAGACAACGAACATGAACAATACAGGTACTGTTTTTCTTGATCCCGATCAAAAGAGCCCGCGCGCGCAGGATTTTGAAGAACGCTTGACGTCGCGCATTGTGGGTCAGGAACGTGCAGTCAGACGGATGAGCGGCCTGTACCAGATTTTTCTGGCGGGCATGAATCCGCCAAACCGGCCTATCGGCACCATGCTTTTTTTGGGACCGACGGGCTCCGGCAAGACTCGTGTTATCGAAGCTGCTGCTGAAGTGCTTTACGGCGATCCGAATGCGGTCGTGAAGATCGACTGCGCGGAGTTTCAGCACTCGCACGAGATTGCCAAACTTATTGGCTCACCTCCGGGATACCTGGGTCATCGTGAAACTTCGCCGATGCTCACCCAGGAGAATCTCGATCGGATGCACACCGACGACATGAAAGTGTCGCTCGTGCTGTTCGACGAGATCGAAAAAGCTTCAGATAGTTTGTGGCAACTGCTGCTCGGAATTCTCGACAAAGCCACGCTCACGTTGGGTGACAACCGTCGCGTCGACTTCTCGAAGTCGATGGTGATCATGACTTCGAACCTCGGTGCGCGTGAGATGTCGGAACTGATTTCCGGCGGCATTGGTTTCGCACCCGGAAAGGGTTCGAAAACGCCGAACGACACCGAAGTCGACCAGAAGATTTATCGCACGGCAGTCGAGGCCGCAAGACGCAAGTTCTCGCCGGAGTTTATGAACAGGATCGACAAGGTGGTGGTTTTCCGTTCGCTGAAAGAACATCACCTGCGTCAGATTCTCGATCTCGAACTTCAAGCAGTGCAGGATCGCATCATGCAGTCAGCCGGCACCAAGTTTGTTTTCCAGTGCTCTGACACAGCGAAAGACATGCTGTTGAAGGAAGGACTGGATTTCAAATACGGCGCCCGTCACTTGAAGAGAGCGGTCGAGAGATTTCTTGTCTACCCGCTTTCGAACCTCGTGGCTACGGGTCAGATCGGACTGGGAGATCTCGTCCACGTCGATGTTGATGGAGTTCGCAATCGCCTGGTCTTTTCGAAGAGCTCGGGCGGTGCGCTGATTCATGAGATGGCGCAAAACCCAGACGGCTCCGAAGATTCAACTGAATCACTGTCGGGTGGAGTTGGATTGCCGATCCCACAGGCGTCGAAAGCCGCTAAGAAGGGACACGGACGCGGAGAGAAAGCAGAAAACTAGCGATTGGTTTTTTAGCCGCGGATGAACATAGATTTCATCCGCGGCTTAGTCTTTTTAAAGCTTCGTGAGCGATTTCAGATAAAAAGGGATCCGCTGCCGTGGTTGCGGCTTTCAAGGCTGAGGTCGCTGTTGGATCCCCGATAAGACCAAGAGAGCGGGCTGCCTCGCGTCGCACGTCTGAAGGAAGTTTTTCGTTATTAAGAGCGGAGATTAGTGCTGCCGTCCCGGCACGACTCCTGATTTGTCCGAGAGCAACTGCTGCAGCGCGAAGCACAAAAACATTTGGCTCGCGCTTCTTTTTTTTATTTGCAGGTGCTGACAATTCCGGCGCAAGCGTTCCCACCAGAGCAATGACAGCCGCCTCGTCTGCAATGTGACCGAGGGCGACTGCGGCCGCAGCTCTAACACCATCTTCTTTATCGTTCAAAAGCCGTTCGCTCAAGGCAGCGGTGGCAGATCTGCTGCGCGTGAGTCCGAGTGCGTATGCTGTTTCGCGGCGCACAAACTCGTCTTTATCATTGAGAAGCGGAAGAAGATTTCCAGCGCTCTCGTCGTTGCCGATCGATAGAATTGCCTTGGCCGCAGTCGCACGGACGATTGGCGATCCATCTTGCAATGCAGGCAGCACTGCGCGCGATGCAGCAGCCCGACGCATCGCGCCGAGACGCATAACGGCGTCGCGTCTTTCCTCAGTGTCGCTTGAACCTAAACGTCGCTGCTGTTTTTCGATTTCGAGTTGAACAGGTGTGAGATTACGAGTTTCCTGCGCCGCCACCATCGCGCAGCTAAACCACAAAAAAGCACAGAGGGCGCAAATGCTTTTAGGTTTATGTTGCTTCAAACGTAGGTGCCGACTCTTGCTGCGGCTCGTCTTTCTGCTTTGCGTCGCACCGCTTCCCATTCAAAGGCCTGACGAGCGCGACGATTTTCCTGGGCATCTGCCAGGCTTACCAATAGTTCGTCTTCCGAAACTGAAGGCACCGGCCTGGCTCGTTTCTTGGACTCCATTGTGGAGATGTAATCCAAAACTTCGCCTACTTCAGCCTCACTCAATGCCTCGAGTTTCAAAGCAAGAAACTGGCGTGGATTCACGTTGTTGGCCATTTTCGTGCTCCTTTGCCTGTAAATTCGGGGCGATTCGCGCGGGGGGACAATATACACGAATTTAGACAGGATTAACATGATCTGCCTGATTTACATCCTGCAAATCTAGTAAATCCTGCTAATCCTGTCTTTCTAATCGATCCGAGAAGCAAGCCCGTGCACAGTATCAACAATGAGCACGGCAATAGGCGGGTAGAAAATTAAATCGAGGATCATGCTTGACTGCACCGCAGTCACACGATGTCTGAACAGCAACGTCAAATCGTTAAAAAAGTCCTGTGTCTGCCAACCAATATACAGTCCGATTCCTACACTGAGCGCATAACCAACGAGCAGAAACGTGTACGCAGAGAAACGTGTAAACGGCTGCTCAGGCGCCGACTCCTGTCTGAAAACCGATCCCTGAATGGGATTGGGCTTATACGTGTAATGCATGATGTATTCGCGCAGGCGATTGGCGAGGTGCCACACGCCAATCACAAACAACGTCAGCACTACAACCCGGCCCATCGTCGAAAACACATGCCACAACTGCGGGCGCATCATCGCCAGGAAGAACGTCGACAGAAACAACGAGACAGTCGTGAATACCGCGCGCTGTCGCTCACGGTTCTCCATGCGATCTCGTTCCAAAACTTCATCAACGAGACGATCCCACTTGGCCTGCACTGCCAGATTTCTAGCCCGTTTGGCGTGGGGGTTATTCGAGTTGAGAATGGAATAGCTGCGGTTCTTTTGAGCTTTCAACTGTTCGTCGTAATAGATGCGCTCCGTTGGATCGATGAGCGTGTGATACGCCTTGGAGAGTAATGCAAACTGCTTCCCTGCTTCGGAGTTGGGATTCAGATCGGGATGGCTTTTGCGCGCGAGTTTCCGATAGGCCGATTTGATTTCGGTCTGAGACGCATTCGGCTTGACGCCCAAGATTCTGTAGTAGTCAATCACTGTGCTTATCTGAACTCCGAAAGCCAGCGATGGATGCCAGGGCTGCCTGAGGACACCGCGTCACTCGCCTGAAAAGTATACCACCGTGTGCAAGTATTTACGGCGCGTTTCTGACGATGACTGAGATGTTTGAATTAGCATTAGGGGGTGCCAAAGGGGAGCCGGGGAAAATACCTCGAGCGGCATTCGAGGGGGCGAGGACGTATGAATAAGGCGACTCGCACCCTTTGGCTGTTGTCCTTCGCTTTACAACCGCCATGCCACTTCCCCTGTTCTCAAAAACCCCAGCAAAAACCGGCCATTTTTTTATACACACAGCAAAAGTGTGTACGGCAGAGGACACAGAGTGTCAACCACTAGCTACACCTTGGAGTGCGGCGGCCTGACGCCGCTTTGTTATCTAAGACGCT
>DASTVU010000282.1:0-10674 GCA_035758935.1 Pyrinomonadaceae bacterium
CGTTGATGGATTTCGGGACTAGCCTTGGTTACTGGGTTGAGACGACCGATCCGGAGGAATGGCAACGCTACGGTTTTGGTCTCACGAGCCTTCCTGGCAGCTTCACACGCACTGAGCTGTTGAATCACTACACGCAACGCACTGGTCGTCGTATTGATGATCCGGTGTTCTATTTTACTTACGGGTTGTTGAAAATCGCGGTGATCGTGCAGCAGATTTACTTTCGTTATCAGAAGGGATTAACGCGTGACCCGCGGTTCGCCGGACTCGGCGCGCTCGTGAAGGCATGCGGCGATCTCGCACAGCGCGCAATTGAACTTAAGCGTATTGATGCGTTGGGATAAACGTCGACAGGATGAACAAGATTTGCAGGATTTTCGAGATTGTTGACACAAAGAACGAACAGAGTTTCTAGAGCATAGCCGCTTCCCACGCAGCGTCTCCCAAGACAGTTCCCTCCTTACGCCCCTTTTAAGCGACCGCAGTATGAAGGCGATCTCTTCATGGGTGGCGCACGATCGTTCCTGCAAGGC
Source organism: Pyrinomonadaceae bacterium (assembly GCA_035758935.1). Lineage (GTDB taxonomy): Bacteria > Acidobacteriota > Blastocatellia > Pyrinomonadales > Pyrinomonadaceae > PSRF01. The sequence goes on from DASTVU010000282.1 coordinate 534, forward strand.
GGTCATCTCTTTCACTTTAACCTGACAGGAAACCGTCGCAAGATCGGTGTTGACGATCCGCGTCTTGAAGATCGTGTCGCCGATAACCTCTGCAAGTTTGATTTGACTGAGAGCGAGAGCCTGCTCGCAGGCAGAAACTTCGACACCGTGACGGATCTGGTGACTGGACCAAACGGAAATCTATTTGTCGTTTCGATTGATACGGGATCGGTGTTTGAGATCTTCCGTAAAAAAGGGAACTAGAAAAATTTAGCCACGGATTGCACGGATGAACACGGATTTCTTTTAAGATTGATCCGTGTCATCCGTGTAAATCTGTGGCTTATTCACCCAAAAGACTTGTATCTTTGCGTTTCAATGCAGCGACGAGGCGGCTCCACTCGAAACGTCCCTGTGAGATCTTGCTGAAGTCTCCTGTCTTATCCTCTTCCAAACCGCTCAACATCTCACTCGCTTTACCGGTTTGAATGGCTTTCTCTGCTGCTACGCTCAGTGCCTTCAAAGCTGCTGCGCTATGTGATCCCTTCATTGCCAGCTTCGCTCGCTCGTAAGGAAAGCGGTAGTCGCCCGGATACTGTTTTTCAACTTTCGCCAACGCCTGAAAAATCTTGGGACGTTCGGAAGGTTTTGCCGACTCCCGTTTTTCCTGAAGTTTCTTCAACTCGTCTTCGGGATTGGCTGTGACTTGTTGAGTCGTTGTTTCCGCAGGCGCAGAACGCGAGACTTCTGTTGTGACAGGAACACTCGGTTGCGGTTGGCTCGCCTGCGCGACCGGAGGCGGCGGAGCAACTGTAGCGGATGCGGTTTCTGTGCCTGAACGCGTGAGAGTGAATAAACCAAGAGACACCAGCAGCAACGAGATTCCGCCGATGGAAAGCAGCTTCAGAACTGATCCACGACTCGAAGACGGATGTTCCTGAGGTCTTGCAGCGGTCCACGGCAGCACTGTTGAATTGAATGGTCGCGCTTCATGTTGCACCGTCAACTCATCGTCTAAATCGATGGTCGACGAAAATATCTTTCCCGGCTTGCGCTCGCCTTCCAACGCGTGGCCGCACTTCCAGCAGAACGAATATTTCTCCTCGATCATCGAACCGCAGTCAGGGCACGCCCTGGCGCCCGTCTCTTCTTTCCTGGCAGCGACTGCCGGTTTCTTAGCAGCAACCGGCGGCTCTGGTATCACCTCTTCTTCGCGTTTGACGACTGGAGGTTGCACAACTGGTGGTTGGATCACTGGCGGCACAACCGTCTTTTTCGGTTGCGGCTTGATCACCTTGATCACTTCGAGAAGACCCGTTGCGACAAGATTCCAGCCGTTGCCGGAATCTGTTACAACCGCGGGTTGAGTGATCTGCACGTCGCCTGCATCCGGATTAGAACAGTGGTAGTAATCCTGATAGAACTCGTAGAAGTCGCGCTTGCTGGAAAACTTTGGCGCTCGCGGTAAGACAACTGGTTGCGCGAGATTCGTAATCACCACGAATTCGCCATCCTCCACCGGCACGAACAAACCTGTCTCGTAATCAAAAGTGACACTTACCTTGTTCGCGGCTTTTGTTCTCTTCAAATAGTTTGCTACGAGAGAAGGGAAGGCCGGTGCTATGTCGAGTCGTTCGTCGCAAATCGGACAGGTGCTAAGACCCGTGATGAAAGTTGCGTTAACCGCGTCGCACGTGTGTTCGTGCAGGTCCGCCGAGGCTGGTCGCAAACAGCCGGGGCACGAAGGTTGTGGCACGCCCTCGCCTGTGAGCGTAAAGTTTTTTGTCTGCAGCGGCGTGTTTGACTCGAAGCTGATCACGTAGCAACGGGCGCAAACGTAAATGAGCGAGCTTCTGCGGGTACAGACAGGACAATGCTGCAAGCCGTATTGGTCGAAGTCAGCCGGGCAGAAGTGCTCGCAGTTACAACAATACTGCCACTGCAAATCGACTGGAGACGTGGCCTGACCTTCGAAGTCGATCTCGCCGAGAAGGTGTCCGCGGTTCTCACACTTGATGGGATTTTGTCGAGGTGCGAAGAATCCTTTTTTGTGCTCGGGGCAGAATACTCTCATTTTCGTAGCTCCCTTTAAGGACAGGTGACCGTTCAGATTGTACTTGGCACGAAGCATGACATATTTGCTTTGGGGGAGATACGGTCTTAAAGATGATCAAACAGGGAAGAGCGTTGCGGATTCGTGAAATAGATTACGGTTAACAGGCAAAATTTGCAATCTGATTTTCTGAGGTAAGTGGAGATAGGATTTGCAAGATTTTTCAGGATTTGCATTATGGATCTTGTGAATCCTGAGAAATCTTGTTAATCCTGTCCCGGTTTTTGATAAGCTGTCGCGGTTTTGGACCTCGGGAAGCCTCCGGAGGACGGCTTTTATGACCGATAAAAAGGGATGGGCGTCAACTGTCGCCGGCTGGTTTATCGAACGTGACGAGCCGGAGGCCCACGCGGCACCTGACTTTGTCGCCGTTCCAGATGCGCCCTTACCTGCGAACTTAGAAAGCTACACGACTCCATCGCCGACTCAGTCAGTTTTCCAGACAGCACCGCCGCCTCCGTCAGGTGGCCAGGTCGATTTTGTTGCTGTCTTCAACGCCGCCGGCGTCGATCAGGACGAGCAACAGCGTGTTGCCAGAACGACAGATTTGCTCCGCAGCTTACCCGCCGGAACCGACGCCGCAGTGAAGAAGCAGATCGTCGAGGCTTCACTCAAGGCCTTCGGTGTTCCAATTGAAAAGATTATTGAAGCGACTGTCGAAGAGATTCAGGCCCTCGACGGTTACATCCGCAACGGCGCTGCCGACAATGAAAAACTCATCCAGGAATCCGATGCACGCATCAAGCAGTATGAAACGGAGATTCAAAACATCCGCGCGATCATGCAGCAGAGCGTCGACGAACAACAGACCTTAATCAAAGTATGCAACGATAAAAAACTCGAGGTTCAGCAAGTGCTGGAGTTTTTCGGTCAGGACACAGTTGCGAAAGTTGTTAAGGCTTCGCCGAAGCTCCACGATCCTTCAGACCCGGCCGCTTCAGGCCCTCCGGCTAATGACGCCGGCTAGTTAGAGAAAGGAACCAGTCCCTATGTGGAAACGGTTGGCTAACCTCTGGAAAGGTTTCCTATCGCTGTGGATTTCAGACATCGAAAAGGAGCATCCGGAGATTGCTTATGAGAACGCGATCAATTCGATGGTGGCCAAGTATTCGAAGCTGAAAACCGCTACGGCTGGAATCATCCGCCGGCGCGAAGATCTTGATGAGCGATACAAACGCGCCACCACTGAGCTGGCTCAAACAGAAGCCGAGCTCGATACTGCTGTGTCCACCAACCAGGATGATCTCGCAGTCATACTGATTCAGAAGAAGAACCAACTAACTGCCGACGTCACCGAACTCAAGACCGAAATGGAACAGGCGCGTTCTGACGCTGACTCGGCGAAGACTTCTCTGCTTGGTGTGCAGTCCGAAATTAGAAAACTGCAGAGCGAGCGTGATTCGATGCTCGCCAAAATGCAGTCGGCCCAGGCCCGCATCAAGGTGCAGGAGCAACTCGATGGACTTTCGGTCGATGCTGAAGTCAAGGCACTCGACAACGTGCGGCAGCACATCAAGACCACAATCGCAGAAGCGAACCTGGGGAAAGAGCTCTCAGAGTCTTCGCTTGACTCGCGTCTGGCTGCGCTTCGCAACCAGACCGGCGAGGTTCAGGCCAAGCAGCAACTCGCCGAACTGAAAGCAAAGAAAGCAGCACAACAAGCGCAGACTAATAAAACAATGTGAGATTTTGTACTTCAGAACTTCGTTCTTTGTACTTGGTGCTTTGTACTTTTGTACCTCAAGCGTCGAGCGAACAAAGAACAAAGTACAAAGCACAATATAGAGGTGACAGATGAGATTGACTCCCCTGGCAAAGGCTTTCATAGCTGTAGTGGTGTTACTTGTTATCGGTTTTTCTACCTGGTACTACAAAGGCGACGCGATAAAGCGCTGGGCCGGTGGTGAAAAGGCTTCCGGCGAAGACTCTAAAGGCGATTTCGACAAGTTGAAGGGTGGGCCCAACGATCCCGGCCGTAACGTTGGCTCGACTGGTGTCAGTCCTGGTTCGGTTGGTACCGGCAAATTAAATCGTCCACTCGTTGTCGGCATCAACACTTGGGCTGGCCACGCTCCTGGGATCGTTTTCAACAATGGCATGGATCCGAGTGGCGGATCGCACTACAAAACCCAGTACGGTATGGACGTGAAGTTTGTGTTGCTCGAGGATCCGGCGGCGAAGCTGGCAGCGTTCCGTAGTGGTCAGGTCGACATCATGTGGAACACCGTCGACAACTGGGCGCGCGAGGCTTCGATTCTCGCTGAGAATAATCAAGCGGCCAAGTCGATCATCATGCAGGACTGGTCACGCGGCGGAGATGGAATCGTTTCACTTTCGTCAATCAAATCAGTTGAGGATCTGAAAGGACACAAGATCGCGTGTACGCAGTTTACGCCGTCACATTTTTTACTGCTCTACCTCTTGTCTCAATCCGGACTTACACCTGAAGAACGCGCCAACGTTGAGAAGAACATCATCTTCACAACAGATGCGCCGGCCGCAGCGGCGGCCTTCAAAGCAAAGCAAGTGGATGCAGCGGTGACGTGGGAGCCGGATCTTTCGGGCGCTGTCACGGCGCGTGGTTCGGAAGCGCACGTTCTTGTTTCAACACAGGCCGCCACGAACATCATTGCTGATACGCTTTGCGCGCGGCAGGAAGTGATCGATCAGGCGCCGGAAACCGTTCGCGACTTCGTGCGCGGTTGGCTCGATGGCATCGAGATGATCAAGAACAATCCCAACGGTTCATATGAAGTCGTTGGTCGTGCGCTCAAACTCGATACAGAGACCGTTTCGGGAATGTTGTCGGGCCTGAAGCTGACGCCGTTTGCAGACAACGCGCAGTTCTATGGACTGACTGGTCCAAAAGCGCACTACGAGACGTTGTTTGATACGGCGTTTGTCATCTGGCGAAAGAAAGGTTTGGTCAGTAAATCAGTTGACGCAAAAGGCTGGGCCGACACGCGTTTCCTAGCCGCGGTAGCTGCAAATTATCCGGGACAGAAAGTCGAGGAGGCTCCGGTGGTGGCGAAGGCGCCGTCGGAGAAAGACGTGCCGATTCTGCACCAGCAGATCCAGATTCAATTCACGCCGGGTTCTGACGAGATCATGCCTGGTTCGTATTTGCTGCTCGACAAACTCGGCGAGACGATGACCTCTTTTGGCAGCACCGTCCTGCGTGTTGAAGGCAACACCGACAGCACCGGCTCCGTCACTGGCAATCTGACGCTTTCAGAGAGGCGCGCGCAGTCAGTGAAGAACTACATCGTCAAGAACTTTCCAAACATTCCGCCGACGCGCTTCCAAACCATCGGGCGCGGTTCGAGCAACCCGATTGCTGAGAACACCAGTGAAGCCGGCCGGCAACAAAACCGCCGCACGGATATTAAGGTGATTTTGGCAACGCAATAATGTGTTTGGTGCTTTGTACTTGGTTCTTTGTCGCTCCGTACACACAAAGAACCAGGAACAAAGAACAAAGCACTAAGTACAAAACACAGAATGGCCTCAAAAAGTACGCTCTTCTCAATTCGCTCGCCGCTATCGAAACAGACCGCATTCGTCCTCGGTCTAGTGGCGCCGGCGCTTGTGCTCGGCGCGTGGTGCGGTCTTACGTACACCGGCTACGTTCGTCCAGACTTCCTGCCAACTCCCACGGAAGTTGTACGCGGCACACTGCAACTCTTCCTTCATTACGATCTGACGGACGCGATCCTCATCTCGACACGTCGCATCGCGATCGCTTTCCTGCTTGCGTCTGCGATCGCGTTACCGCTCGGAGTTTTCATGGGCGCATTCGATCCGATCAATCGTTTCTTCGAACCGATCGTGGCGCCACTGCGCTACATGCCGATCTCAGCGTTTATTCCGCTCCTGATTCTCTGGTTCGGTATTTATGAGAAACAGAAGATCGCGTTCTTGTTTCTCGGCGTGTTCGTTTATCTGCTGCCGGTCGTGGTTTCGTCGATCAGGCTGGTGCCTGAAGAGCTCGTCCAAACAGCACTGACGCTTGGTGCGTCGAAGTTTCAAGTGATCAGAACAGTTTTAGTTCCGGCCGCGTTACCGGAGATATTCGACAGCTTTCGAGTGATGAATGCGATCGCCTGGACCTACGTGATTCTCGCTGAAGCAGTGAATCCCGAACACGGTCTTGGTTACATGGTCGAACTCGCGCGCACGCATCAAAAAGCGTCGTGGTCGTTTGCGGGGTTGCTGGTCATCGGCGGTATCGGACTCTTGACTGACTTTCTCATTCGTCTCTTATCCAGCCTGCTCTTCCGTTGGCGCGAAGCATCCTGAAATTATCGACAATGGCTGAACCAGAAACCCCACCAACGCTTCCACAATCAGGCGAGCCCGGCACGATTGCTGTCGATGTCGGCGTGCCCAAGGGGCAACCGCACGTTACGTATCATGCAGATCAAACCGGTGCGCCGCCGAAGTTGCGCGTGTCCGATCTCAGCGTGACTTACATCGATCGCAAAGGGAATCGTACGGAAGCAGTGCGCGATGTTTCGTTTGATGTTTACGACAAGCCTGACTCCGGTGAGATTCTCGTCTTCCTGGGACCATCGGGTTGCGGTAAGTCGACGATTCTGAAGGCCGTTGCGGGACTCTTGCCGCCGACAAAGGGTGAGGTGCTGGTTGACGGTAAATTGGTCACTGACGTGGGACGTGATCGCGGCATGGTCTTTCAGGCTTACACGTCTTTTGGTTGGCTGACGGTGCGTGAGAATGTCGAGTATGGTCTGAAACTTCAGGGCATGAAGAAGTCCGAGCGCCGGAAGATTTCTGAATCGATCTTGAAGCAGGTGGGTCTCGCCGACTTTACTGATCGTTATCCAAAGGATCTTTCCGGCGGCATGAAACAGCGTGTGGCGATTGCCCGAACGCTTGTAAACAATCCGCGTGTGGTGTTGATGGATGAACCGTTCGGCGCTCTCGATCCGCAAACACGTTGGGGAATGCAGAGCCTGCTGCTCGATGTTTCGCGCGCCGAGAACAATACGATCTTGTTCGTGACGCACGACGTTTCCGAAGCCGTTTACCTGGGCGACACGATTTACGTGCTGTCGCAGCGGCCGGCGCGAATTCTTCATCAGGTCGACGTACCGGCCTTCCCTGTGCGCGACATTGCGCTAAAATCAGCACCGGAGTTTCGTGAGGTCGAAAAGAAATTGCTGGATCTGATTTATGCGCCAGCCAAGAGTTAAATCCACAGATTTCACAGATTACACCAAGCATGGGAACGACTGAGAAGCCGAAAACCGCGATGCGGAAAGACGGTGTGCCGGTTAACGTGACGCCTCTGCGCGACGACACGTTGGCTGCGAGCCAGGCTTTCATCAGACAAAAAGTTTACGAGAAGCGCAATTATCTTAAGAAGGCTTTTGCAAATCCCTACAATCTATCGTTGCTTGCAGGCGGCCTCGCGGCTTCGGCGCTCACGCTTAACCCTTTGCTTGCAATCGTCACTGTTGGTCTCGAAATCCTATGGGTCGTGAACGCGCCGGGATCAAAGAAACTTCAGGAGTGGTTGTGGGATCCGAGTTTCGATCAGGAGAAGGAGGCTGAGGAAGCAGCGGCGCGCGCCGAACGTCTCAAGCTTCTCGATGAGAGCGATCGCGAACGTGTGTTATCACTCCTCGAACGTCAAAAGGAGATCAACGCACTCGCTGCACAGAATCCCTCGTTCACGGGTGAGTTATTGCGCACGGAACTGACTAAGACAGATCGGCTCGTCGAAGCGTTCATCGACATGGCGAATACCTGTAGTCGCTACGACGCCTACCTCGATTCAATCGATCTCAGTGAGCTGGAAAAAGATCGTCGCCGTTGGGAACAAATCGCTCGCAGGGAAGGTAATCGAGATTCGGAAACTGAGATAGCCGGCAAGAATCTGGCCGTCATTATGAAGCGTTTTGAAAAGATGAAAGAGATTCATCACTACCTGACGCTGGCGCGTGGTCAACTCGATCTGATCGAAAACTCGTTTCAGTTGATCGCAGATCAGATCGTCACGATGCAGTCGCCGCAGGAGTTGACCGGACAATTGGATGAATTGCTTGATGGCGTCGAATCGATCAAACAAACTGCTGCCGACACGGAACGACTGTTAAATCCGATGGGCTTAAAGGATCTTGACGTATGAGTGAAGCGCGGTTGCTTCCGGCGTGGGCCGAAGACTTGCGTCGCCGTTATTTACGCGGCGAAGCGTCGATGTTTGTGTTGCACGGCAATGTTTACGACGTTGTCCTTCATAACGCCAAGATGATGGCGCTCACCGAGTTTCTCACGGACGTTTTGCTTAAGGACTCGAAAGAGACGATTGCGGTTTACAACGTTGCAACTGGCGCTCGGTTTACCAAGCGCGCGAAGACTGAAATCACAGCAGACGATTTGCTGCTTGCCAGTCAAAAAGATCGAGTCTTTTCCGCTTTAGAACGGTTGTTGATTAGTTCGACCAAAACAGCAGTGATCATGGAGTACGCGGAAGCGATCGCGCCTGCCGGTGATCCGAATTTCCAGGGAGAAGCTGATCGTGCGGCGATCGTGACGCTGCATCGCTGGTCAGCCCTGCCAGAGATTGAACGCGGCGATAACGTGGTGTTGCTGATTTCCGAGAATCTCACCGAACTCGCGCCCAAGCTGATCTCCAATCCGAAAGTCGCAGTAGTTGAAGTATCAATGCCCGACTTCGACGAGCGGCGGCAAGCAGCACGAATTGCTGATAATCGTTTGACTCAGAAAGACGCCGAGCGCTATGCAGGGATTACAGCAGGTTTGAAGTCGATTCAGATCGCGTCGATCCTGACGCCGCAGCCGGCTATTGAAGAGGAATTGGCGGATCGAGAGGCTTTCATCTCTGGTTTATTAGGTGGCGGCCCTGATGCGGCCAGCCGCGCGCACAAACTCGCGGCGCTTACGTCTAATTTGAGTCGCGAAGAGGTAAAGGAACTGGTCGCACCAACTGCTGCAATGCCGGAGGCCGACGCGTCTTTGCCGAGCCCGATTGAACTCGCGCGCAAGGAAACCGATCGTCTGATTGCGAAAAGAAAGCGCGAAATTTTGGAGCGCGAGTGTTTCGGTCTCGTAGAGTTTGTCGAACCGGCGCACGGGTTTGAAGTTGTCGGCGGCATGGAAGAAGTGAAGAAAGATTTGATGGTTGTCGCGGAAAGTATTCGCGAAGGCCGCACGAGCCGAGTGCCGATGGGTATTTTGTTTACCGGTCCGATGGGAACCGGCAAGACGTTCGTAGCAGAAGCATTTGCGAAAGAGTGTGGTCTCACGACGATCAAGTTGAAGAACTTCCGTTCGAAGTGGGTTGGTGCGACTGAAGGTAATCTCGAAAAGATTCTCAACGTGATTCGCGCTATCGGGCAGGTCGTCGTGATCATCGACGAGGGCGATCGTGCGTTTGGCAACACCGACGGCGAAGGCGACGGCGGCACCTCGTCGCGCGTGATCGCGCGCATCAAGGAGTTTATGTCTGACACGTCGAATCGTGGGCGGATACTGTTTCTTGTGATGACCAATCGCCCGGATAAGCTCGACGTCGATCTCAAACGTGCCGGGCGTCTCGACCGTAAGATTCCGTTCTTGTATGTGCAGACTGCGGAAGAAGTCGAGCTCGTCGCGAAGGCACTCTTGCGCAAGAACAAGATCAAAACGGACGTTGATCTGACGTCGATCCGCGATGGATTTTCAAGCAAGTTGATTGGTTACAGCAACGCCGACATCGAAGCAGTAATACTCTTGGCGAATGAAGACGCTGCGCGTGAGAGTGGTGGTGATGCGCCGGTGTTGGCGAGTCATTTCCAGCGGGCAGCTATTGATTATTTCCCGAGTCGTGACGTGGAGCTGTTGGAATACATGGAACTGCTGGCAGTCTTCGAAAGCTCCAGCCGTCGTTTATTACCCGCGAAGTACGCCTCTCTAACCCCCGAAGACCTCGACGCGCGCCTCCGTCATCTCCGCGCAATCGTCGGCACACGCCGATAAGGGTACAAGTTGCTGTGGAACGTACTGTAGGGGCGGCCCTCCGTGGCC